>JAHHJQ010000397.1 GCA_018680005.1 Bacteroidia bacterium
GCATATAACTCAGCACTAGAGGCGCTATCACCTTCAATCCCTGAATAGCTCTGTTCAAATACCAGTTGAGCTGAAACATTCAGGAGCTTATCCTGTCCAAACTTATCTGCGAGATATCCTTTAAGAATCATTACACCCTTTGAGTGAATAGGTCCTCCCAGATTCACTTCTCTTTCAATATCTATAATCTCTGATCTACCTAAACTCACACTGGCGGTAATCCGATTTGGACGACCAAACATGTTATCACCAATAGTGGAGACGGAAATACCATTTACCTGTCCTATATCTTCCCCATCAAGATCAATAAACAACTCACCTCTATGAATCATTTCTTGTACCTTTTCCTGCCACATATTTGATCGAAGACGTTTTTCATCAAGTGTTTTTTGAATCAATTCATCATCGATTTCCTTGCGATTGTCTCGTTTTGCATAATGATTTGCTTCTTCTAGTATATCCAACATAGACCTGAATCTGGTAGAAATTCGTTCCTGATCATTTGCCAGGCGATGGCTATATCTAAGCATTCTGGCTTTTCCACGAAGTGATAGCGATACAATATTATCCTCCTTCACACGCTTGTCAATGAAGGTCATGAAATCCCGAATGTTCTCGTCACTCGCCTCCATTGTGGTATCAAAATCTGCAATTACTTTAAAAAGATCTTTGAAGTCTTCATCATAATGAAATAACAGATGATAATAAATTGGTCTGCCTATTATAATAATCTGTGCATTGAGCGGAATAGGTTCAGGTTTTAGACTTTTTGAGGTTAAAAATCCAAGTTGCTCTCCTGGTTCTTCAA
Organism: Bacteroidia bacterium; assembly: GCA_018680005.1. Lineage (GTDB taxonomy): Bacteria > Bacteroidota > Bacteroidia > Chitinophagales > Saprospiraceae > HDS-20. The sequence goes on from JAHHJQ010000397.1 coordinate 809, forward strand.
TATTGATTTCTTCATTTTTAATTGCACGCTTCAGACTATCCCAAGAGAAATAATTTCTTAACAAACCTTCAATCGGTAATAATAAAAATCCACCATTGGCCTTATGCAAAGCACCTGGTCTAATTAAAGTATAATTTGTTATAAGTGTACCAGCTTGGTTTTCTTTTTCAATTTTACCAAATAGATTATTGTATGTTGGATTTTGTTCATAAATAATTGGTGCTCCTTCAAGTTTGGAATTATCTACCAATACGTTGATCTCATACCGCAACGGCATCATTCCTTCTTTTTCTAACAGGACAGTTTGCTGATGCGTGGATATGTTCGTTGAAAACTTTAGAAATTCCTCTAAATGTTCCAAGAGGTCATTTTTTAATGCCTCCAAAAAAAGTAATACATCTTCTTCTTCGGCATATTTAGATTTTAGTTTATCCAGGAGTAATCTGGTTGAACTTAAGAAGACTCGACGTTTCAAAGCCTCCTCCTTTTCTCGAAACGCATCCTGTAGTTTTTCTAATTCCTGTGCAATGCCATATAGTTCTTCCTTAAATTTCTCAGTTGTATCCAATATCTTTTGTTGCTCCGTACGCTTGAGTTGCATGAACTCCTTTTCGGACATTGGTCGGTTTTCCACTTTGGGGAATGCACTTATTTCATAGGGCGTTTTATGTATCAGAAATTGCTCTTTTTCAGCTTTCTCTGCCACGGGTTTCATGATTTCAACCTGCTTGGAGTAATGTTCCTTTACGATGGCATCCTTCTGTTCGTTGTATTCCTTACTGCTCATTTCTCGGTTTAAGGCTACTCGGGATTCCCAGAGAAATCGTTTGATATCTTTTTTAAAAACTAAACCTTCACCACTTGGAAGACTCAGACTTTCAGGTGAATAAGAATTGTCAAAGTTATTGACATAGCACCAGTCATTTGGTATCGAATCTGCGCTTGCGATTTCTTCCAAAAAGTGTCTTATAGCCGTTTCCTTCCCTGTCCCGGGAATACCGGCAACGAATATATTGAAACCCTGCGCTCTATTTCCCAAACCAAATTCCAGGGCCCGGACAGCACGTTTCTGTCCGATGATAGGTTTATGCTCTGCTTTTATGGCTGCCTTGATACGCTTTAATTGACTTAGCGGATAGGTTTTGTTTAGTGCACCTGGTTTCAATTTAAGATCTGACATAAGTCGTTGATAATTAATTGTGTAACATGCTCTGGAGTACTGCTCTGCTAAGATTCTTTAAAAAGCAATCCAACATGACCAAAAATAGTCCTACCATCTTCACACATAGTTGATTAGCCTCAATGCTTGAATTGACAATAATTAGCACCAGATATAGAAGGAAACAGGAATTTTGGTCTTACTATGCTATCTTTTAGGAATAGTATTATCTCTATCGACACGAATGAATCCAAAATTGATAACAGGATTGATTCTGGAGAAGCAGAACAAAATAATAAGAAAGTTAATGCGCATTTATATTCATTTACTAATTACCACTTTCTTTTGGATATCCTGCACGGAAGATATCGAGCATATCAAACCAACAGTCACTTCTATGACGGAGTCCGTTTACGCCTCTGTCAATGTCATGCCACAAGATGTCTACTTTGCATATGCCGCCGCTCCCGGAATTCTTGAAAAGGTATATATCGAAGAGGGCGATACCATTTTTGAAAATCAAAGATTAGCACTTATCCAATCGGACGATTCTAAGATCAATATTGACAATGCAGCTTTAGGTTTAGAAATAGCAAAAGAAAAATTCACAGGTGAATCCAACATACTTAAAAGTATCAACCAGGAAATTGAAGCACTTATTAAACAATTGGAATTAGATAGCACCAATTATTTTCGACAAAATCAACTTTGGAATCAAAACATCGGATCCAAGTCCGATTTAGACAATAAAAAATTAAAGTACGAATTAACCCAAAATAATCTTACACTTAAAAGAAAGCAATACGATCAAACTCGCCTTGACTTAGAAAACAGTTACAAGAAGTCTCAAAATGACCTTAAAAGAGCACGTTCGAATTTAATTGATTTTGAGATCAGATCTAAAATCAATGGAAGAATTTATAAATTATATAAAGAGGAAGGAGAATTAATTAGTCTTCAGGAACCCTTTGCACAAATCGGAATGTCAGGAGAATTCATTTTGGATATAATAATTGATGAAGTTGACATAACCCGAGTTAAAACAGGACAGTTGGCTTTAGTTGCCCTGGATGCTTATGAGGATCAGGTATTTGAGGCAGAAATAACTAAAATCTATCCTTTAAAAGATAATCGAACGCAGACATTTCAAGTGGAAGGTAAATTTATTTCGTCTCCTTCGGTATTGTATGCAGGATTATCGGGTGAGGTGAATATCGTACTTTCTACAAAAGAGGATGTGCTTACCATACCCTTGAATTATCTCATAGAAGGTAAAAGAGTAAAAACGAAAGATTCAGAAATCGAAGTTGAAGTAGGCATGAAGGATTTAAATCGTGTTGAAATCATTTCCGGAATAGATTCCAGCACTATACTCTTAAAGCCACAATAAATGACCAACCTCAAAGTCATATTTGATATTACCAGGACTCATTTATTTTCTCGAATAAAGCAATCAGGAATTGCTGCGCTTGGGGTAACATTTGGTATCGGGACTTTTATTATCCTGGTGAGCTTTATGACTGGTCTCAATGGATTACTAGATGGATTGATTCTCAACAGAACTCCTCACATCCACATTTACAACGAGATAAAACCCAGCGATATTCAACCCATTGAAAGGTTGACCAAATTTAAAGACGCTTTTAATATCATCAGATCTATCAAACCCAAACAAAGTCAACTCAGAATTCACAATGCACTGCCCTTGATTACCCAGTTAGAAAATGACGAAAGGGTGCGTGGTGTGACGCCACAAGTATCGGCTTCTGTTATATATCTCGATGGCGCGATAGAGTTAAATGGCAGGGTCAGTGGTATTGATGTGCTGAAAGAAGCCCTGCTTTTCAATTTTGGTGATTATATCGTTGAAGGAAGTCCGGAAGACCTGATCAAGAGTAACAATGGTATTCTACTCGGTGCAGGTATTGCAGCCAGAATGTCTTTGTCCATAGGAGATCGATTGCAGGTAAGTACTGCTAAGGGTGGTGTCCTGCCGCTTAAGGTTGAAGGTATTTATCAAAGTGGATTAGCCGATATCGATAATATTCAGAGCTATGTTAATCTTGGAACGGCTCAACAACTTTTGGGCGAGGGCAGTAATTATATCTCAGATATCAATGTCAAATTGTGGGATATGGATGAAGCACCAGCGATGGCAAAACTGGTTAGTCAAAGTCTGGGTCTGACGGCTATTGATATCAAAGCCGCCAATGCTCAATTTGAGACCGGAACTACGATCCGCAATCTAATCACCTACGCTGTATCCATCACTTTGCTCCTGGTCGCGGGATTCGGCATTTACAACATTCTGAATATGCTCATCTACGAAAAAATGAATGATATCGCAATACTCAAAGCAACTGGTTTTTCCGGTCGGGATGTGCAAAGAATCTTTATTGGACAGGCGATGATTATCGGTCTTGTTGGAGGGGTAATAGGATTGATTTTGGGATTTATAGTCTCTACGATTATCGATAATCTTCCTTTTGTCACTGAAGCATTGCCTACGATCAAAACGTATCCGGTCAATTTTGACCCGAGGTTCTATGTAATAGGAATCACTTTTGCGATCATTTCCACTTTTCTGGCAGGTTATCTTCCTTCAAAACGGGCAAGGAATATTGATCCAGTAGAAATCATTCGTGGACAATAATGGCGTATTCATGGATAAGGTTTTAGAGGCAAGAAATATTAATAAATACTTTAGGGAACCTGTACTATTTCATGTCCTGAAGGATATATCATTCAGTGTGGATCATGGAGAGTTCGTTTCTATAATGGGAAAATCCGGTTGTGGCAAATCTACGTTACTGTATATATTGTCCACTATGGATACGGATTATGAAGGAGAATTATATCTCGGCGGAAATCTGATAACCGGTCAACCTTCTGAAAAATTAGCGCAAATTAGAAATGAACAAATCGGTTTTGTTTTCCAATTTCATTACTTACTGCCTGAGTTTAGTGTTTTGGATAATGTCATGATGCCTGCTAGAAAATTGGGCAAAAAGAGTTATAATGAAATTGAAGCTGACGCATTGGATAAATTATCTCTTTTGGGAATCAAGGATCAGGCACACAAAAAAGCTTCGATGATTTCAGGAGGAGAAAAACAGAGAGTGGCTATAGCCAGAGCTCTAATCAACGATCCAAAAATTATCATGGGAGATGAACCAACGGGAAATCTTGATAGTAAAAACGCAGAGAATGTTTTTGAAATCTTTAATGATCTCACGGTCAGCAAAAATCTTTCTCTTTTAGTAGTCACGCATGATTTGGATTTCGCAAAAAAAACAGACCGGATCATAGAAATGGGCGATGGCTTAATCATCAATGACGTCGACAAACAACTTGCGAGATGATAGCAAAAGACAAAAAACATTTAGCCGTAGTTCTCCGGAATATTGCCAGGATTGGATCTATAGTCATAGGAATTCTGGTTTTTGTGTTTGCTCTGTTGTCGGGATCAGAAGCTTACGGTGGTGGACTTCAGGGCATTATCAAAAATAGTCCTAACGCTCTGCCCTGGGCATTTTTCTTGATCGTTGCTTTTGCTGCACGAAAATGGGAATTACCTGCTGGCATCATTATTACACTGTTTGGACTTGGAGCCACCTATTTCTTTAATTTTTCGGGGCCTAATTTTTTTTGGATCACATTTGTGTTGACGATGACGATCACCATCCTTGGATTGCTATTTATCATTGCATGGCGCCTGAACAAAAATAAAGGTCGATGATCCGAATATTTAAAAAATACGAACCGTATCTGGCAGAATTTGTCTATGGTAGCATCGATGGTTCAGTAACTACTTTTGCGGTGGTTTCCGGTTCTGTAGGGGCAGGTTTGGATAGCGCAGTGATCATTATTCTTGGATTTGCCAATCTCCTGGCCGATGGATTCGCTATGTCAGTCGGTGCCTATCTTTCCGCTAAATCTGATCGAGATAACAAGCTGAAGAATTTAAATAATCATAGTGATCAGGATCAGTTGCGTAAACAATTTCTCGGTGAAGAAAAATCTCCCATTCAAATGGGGACAGTCACATTTTTATCTTTTATACTCATCGGACTAATTCCGATTACGATTTATGTTATTGATTACGTCAGACCTATTGATGCCAACCTGTTTCTTATCTCTTCCCTATTGACTGCGACTGGTTTTTTCTTTATTGGTTGGCTCAAAAGTTATGTAAACCAAACCACCATATGGAAGGGCATTCTTGAAACGCTATTCCTTGGGCTTCTAGCCGCGGCAGTCGCCTACTACGTAGGTGATATTCTGGAGAAAATCATTACCTGATTATCACAATTGAATTAGAAGTTAAATCCAATTTTGAAACTAATCTCGTCCTTCTCATCAACAAAAGAATAGTATGGCTGTAGGACCATAGAACCAAGAATATTAAACCATAATCCAATACTCGTACTGTTCTGCCAGGTATCAGAATCTTCATCATCCACCCATACCCTACCATGATCGTATCCCCCAAGGATCCCAACATCCATAGGCAACAGTGAATTATTCCATTGGAATAGATGTAATCTTAAGTCCACATTATGAAAGAAAGCTGATTCTCCTCTAAATCTATTATTTCTGAAACCTCTGAGATACGTAAGATTACCAAGATCCACATATTGATAAAACTGTTGATCTCCCCAAGACTGGCGGTATCCCACATTATTAGCAAGAACTAATTTTGGTCTCGCTATCAGCTGAACATAGAACTGCATTTCAGTATTGAATTGGGATACTTTTTCATCCAGTGAAAGCTCATTCAGATAAGAATAAGAAGTACTGAACCTGATTCCACTGGTAGGAAATACTTCATTATCTATAAACCCAACCTGGTTGAACAACCTAAGCCCAAGATATGACCGACGTTTTAGTTCATCCGGAGTAAATCCTATCATATTATCTTCTCCTACCCGACCGTCAATATTCTTGATCTTATGTGATTCAAGCGTAGGTCCAAATTTCAGAAAGCTATGTTGGCCCAAATCGATCTGTAGCAAAGGAGATACTTCATAGGACTCAAGACTCACCCAATTAAATTGTCTTTCGCGTAATGGATTGGTCGTTTCATTTCCAAGGCCAAAATAGTTCTCGATTTGAGGAAAATCAAGGGTAATAGATGGTGCAAAATCCACATGGTCTATCAGGTCTGGGAAATGCCCATCGTATCCAATCCTAATAGCATTTTCGCTGGCAGGTGCTATACTAAATGAAAGACTCTGTTTAGCTTTATAAGGATCTTTTCTCCAACCGTGGTTGGTCCAGGCCATACTGGCACCAAACCAAAATCCATCGTCTTTTGTAAAACCGAAATAAACCAAGGGGAAACTTGCATTATACTTAAATCCCTCACGGTCATATTCATTGACATCTATATGATCACTGCGCTTGTCCCTTGCGTTCCCTTTAATTTCGATACCATCAAGATTATCATAGGCCAGGACTTTCCCACTGGATGTCTGGTTATCAAGTTCGTCATCATCCTCTCCACCTATAATCCGTATCCGAATCGCACTATTGGCAGCTCCTTTAATAATGAATTTGTCTTTACCACGTAATCCATACAGTCGAATTTCCTTTGTCTCATTGGGGTAAAACGTTCTTTCATATTTTAATATATCACCTTTCTTGTCCCTCAATACATAAACCTGCACTTTTACGCTTCCATTGCTGGATTTTTCTATTTCGAATCTGTCTTTATCATCGGTTCCGGTGACTTCGACTTCTTTGGAAATGAAATCATACAATTTTTTGGCAATACCCATCAGGTTTCGTTTGCGTGCTTTGAGCTTGCGTGCGATATCTTCATCATCTGAAAGTGCCAGGACTTCCTGCGGGAAGTCTTGCATAGATTCTTCAATTATACTGTCCGTTATATTTTCTTGTAGCTGTTGCACTATCATTTCCCATTGCTTCCAATCGAGTTCATTAAGAAAATAACGATCAAAGTATCTTGCATTAAATGAAAGATATTTGACGTCACGAACGTCTTCCTTCATCGTCTTGAACTTTCGAAGCACAAAAGCGGCAACATAGGAAGGCACTATGCCTACGCACTTATAGAAAACCTGATCTCTATCTCTGGGAATTGGTCGGTATATGGTTTTATCCTCCTCCTCAAACTGCGCCCACCGCCATTGATCATCATGTCTATCCCAATCATGGATAAACAGATCAAACAGTCGTGATTTGAGGACCCATTCCTGGTCAATAAAATGATTTTTCTTCACCCTCAGGATTTCTAAAAGATCGGCATATCCAATGATATTAGAAGAGCCACCAAACTGATCGAATCCGGTCCAGTCTCCGTTAGGTCTTTCCTCAAGCAGATAAAGTTCTTCAGGAAACTGGCTATTGTAGTTACCTAAACCTCGCTGATGTTTCAGGTACACTAGTTTAGGTTGGGTATAGTACACTTCTGCAGCTTTTGATAAAGTTGGGATTGCCATAGCTCCATATGGATGGCTCGCACTATTCTGATCTTTGAGGATATCCAAAATTTTCAGGTTTCCAAAACCATCTGGTACCAGTTTGGTGTAATCCTTTTGTATTGATCTTAGATTATACTGTTTGCCATCATCCGCTTGCATTCTTAAAGAATTAGAGGCCATCCCTCCACCTTTTTTGACGGGGGTCAGACCTCCCATTGCTTTCTCCAGATCTATGACTTCTGCCTCAACCGGTGTTCCCCAAATATCACGATACTGTTCGCCAAAAACCTTTTGCTTGAATTTGCTGGCTTTGAAATCTTCACTTGCCGGCATTGTTATAGATTCAATTTTGACCGGAGTATATTCAACTTCTTCTTCTATGGAACCTGGTTTAGGAGCTCTTAACATTGATCGATATTCCAGTACAGGTTTTTTACCGAAGCCACTTACGGTATAAAATTCTACCCATGCCTCACTGTCTTCATAGAACAATACTCTTGAATACCCTCTTGCATCACGAGCATACTCAGCCTTCCCTCCGCGCTTGGTATAGGTATGTTTGCTACCAGCTCCGCTGATGACATAATTTCGTTTACCTTCTCTAAAAAATTGAAGACCATGTTCATGTCCGGAAGCAAATGTTGTATTTACATTCACTCTCTTAGCAATTTCTTCGATCCCATAGACTAGCTCCTGATTTTTTACATTGGTGATATCCTGTTTTGAACCTGTCAATTGTCTGAAAATCGGATAGATAGACCCAATCACCGGCAATGGGAACCAGAAGTTTTTTTCGTGCAATGGGAAAATATGATGCGCAAGATTGAAATTACCTCCGTGCAGTCCATTGCTTTTTATGGGGTGATGCATAAAGACCACGATTTCGTCGTTCTTATGATCCGTAAATATCTCTTCCACGCTTTCTAATAGGTCACCCCGGGATTTAACATCACAGCCACGATTCATTTTTTTCTCCTTGTCCCAATCTTGCAGCCACCACTGTGTATCCAAGAAGACAAAAACGAGATCGCTACTGACCTTTACCACCTTGGGATCACCACAGCCCTTACTGGGATACATTTTGACCTTTTTATCCTCCAGATCAGGAAAATACGCCTCAATATAATCCTCTTGTCTTCTGATGGCTTTTCTTCCACCCGGTTTGTATTTGTTCCAATCATGATTTCCGGGAATGAAGTAAGTATTGCCTTCAAAACTCTTTGCCAAATCTAGCTGAATGTTTAATTTCTGCTCACTGGCTTTTCTGGAAGGATCTTCCTTATTAGGTAATCCAGCTGGATAGATATTGTCACCCAAAAAAACGAGGGTTGATTCTTTGTTTTCAAGCTCCAAAGCTTTACTCGCTGCCTCCAGGACGTAATTTTGTCCAGTGGCGGAATTATCCACCTCTCCTGCATCGCCAAGTAAATACAAGGTGTGAATTACAGATTTACCTGAGGTTGATTGTTCATTTTGCCAATCCAGCGCTTTATCACCATAATAAGGTGTCTTGACAGTTCCACAAGCCGTCAGAATTAAGACTGTTATCAGTAGGAGTAAATTTTTCCTTTTCATTTGCATCGTTGCTAGTTCCTCAAAATTATTTTAATGTTAGTCCACCGTTGAGACCATATTCAAAAGTACCTAGAAGTGATAGAAGAAATACACTGTAGAAAATCAAACTATCCTTTGTTTCCCATCAATCATCCTTCCGAGAAAGTCGAGATCCTGAACCATTTGTCCTATCTGATTGTCCGCCATCCAAAAGATGATTCAACATATCTTACTAAAATATACTTCTAGTCGCGTTACAAAATTGTCCTACTTCCTCAATTGTCCCAGTACTAACCCTGCACCAATCCAGTAGAGGGCTAAATGCACGTCCTACCCGGATTGACTTCTCCATGTAGGCTTTTTGTATTTCCTGAATTGGTTTTCCTGTCCTAAAGAAAACAAAATTGGTATTGGAAGGAACATATCTGAGTGATCTTTCTTCCAATGTAGAATAGATCATTTCCTTTGCTTCGTTTGCTTTGTCCAGACTAAATTTATAGAATTCTTCATCTTCCATGGCCTCCTTTGCTGCGGCAACCGCAAGAATATTGGGTGCTGCCATGACATACTTCTGAATTCTAGAGGCGATATCCGACCGTGCAATCAGATATCCGATTCTTATTCCTGCCAATCCATATACTTTTGAGAAGGTACGCGATACAATGACATTCTCACCTTCCTTGACAAGTGATACCATCGATGGATAGTTGGGATCAGCCACATAATCCAAATAGGCCTCATCGGAAAATACCATTGTTCTGTCAGATACATTGCGACAGAATTCCTGTAGATCTTTCGCCGGCAAAAGCGATCCCGTTGGATTATTGGGATTACAAACGAATACTAATTTGGTAGCCAGGGTAATTCGCTGTTCCATCGCGGCCAGATTATGATCCAGATTGGGTGTCAATGAGACTCGGTGAATATAGGCGCCAACGTGTTCCGCATATGAAATCAAGGCTTTATACACAGGGTCAGCCGCAATTATTTCACCACCATTGATCCCAAAAGCCAATCCTGTCGCTCTCAATCCTTCGTTAGATCCCGCTGTTAAAACAACATTTGAAGACTGAACCCCATGACGATTGGCGATCATTTCCTTTAGTGCGCGATAAGTACTAGATGGATATCTGCAGAGGGAATCAAACCCTTCGGTTATCGCCTTTTTAACTTTATCTGAAGGACCATAGGGATTCTCATTTGAAGAAAGCCTGATGATTCCGGCATCAACCATTTCATTAATGGACGAGTCCGAAGAAGACGATCCAATCAATGATGGTGCAACAGCGACAGAGACTCCGGAAAGCCCTGCAATTCTCAACCAATTTCTCCTGTTCATATTTGATATTTGAAGTGAAGTGATGAAACTGACGATAAAAAATAGGGCTATTTTGCTGGAATTCAATATTCCAAGAGAAAGATTAGCGATAATGAAGTTACTTTGGATTCGATGCTAAGCCTTTGCTGTCGCTTTGTTCCATCTTTGATCAAATTCATGACTTTCTGTGCCCATCCAAATATCCCAGAAAGTGAAGTAGAGACCAAAATTCTTGGTGAACCTCCGATGATGAATATCATGGTGTGTGGAACCTATTAGCCATTTCATCACCGCATTGTCTCTCCACGCTTTTGGAAATATTTCGACCCCAGCATGATTGATTATGGCTGACAATGTCATTAAGATCAACCATACAAGTAATACTACCCAATGCATCGGAATGATCATTATGATAACAGGGATAATGATTGCTTGTAACAAACTTTCCAAGGGATGAAAACTGAAAGAAGTCCAGACCGATGTACTTACACTATCGTGGTGCACTTTGTGAATCAATTTATAGATGCCACGACTGTGATGCATCCACCTATGTAACCAGTAATAATAGGTCTCGTGTAATACCATACCGACAACCAGACTTATCGGCAAATACCACAAAGGATAAGTAGAGAAATCAGAATATATTTGGGTATATCCCTTTTGCCAGCCCATGATCATCACAACGCCCATCAGACCAAATATGATAGATCCAATTCCAGACCACATTATTTCACGGATTTGCTGATCTCTCGGATATTTTGGCGAAATGATTCGATTAGATAATACCTTGGACAACCGGTCGTAAATCAGCTTTTGATAAAGACCAGAAAGTATCAGGTATCTTCCAAAGACAAAGACGGCCAACACTATAGCGAGATAGATAAATTCAGTTGAGACAGTATAGTCTTTGTTCAAAAATTCAGGATACATACTGGCATTTCAAGATCCTAATGAAGTTCTTTGGGTTCAATATTGATTGATATCGACGTTCGGATTATCATTTCGATTCAATCACTATTATTCGTATGACAAATATAAGAATTAGCCCATCCTGGCATTTACCTTTAACAGCAATACTTCAACCTTAGAAAGCAATCTGAATTTTCGATTTTGTTAATCAAATAATGGTAATGTTAAGACGCTTTAATCAAAATCTTAAATCGGCCAAGATGCCTTCCTATTGCCGTTAAATCAGAGTTAAACGATTCTTCTGAATAGGACTTAGCAAAGGTTTTATTCGAATTTGATAATAGAAACAATCGCAAAAAATCATGAATGGTAAATGGATACTTCTGATCATCGGAATCATGTTCTTGGCCTCCTGTACTATAGAAGAGCAATTGGAAAGAAAAGAAGATCGATTGATAGGTAGTTGGGAAATCGATCGGGCCAGATTTAAGGATGATGGTTTCTTCAACAGTAGCAATATCACCAATGAATTCAGGGGAGACTTGCTTACATTTTTTGAAGATGGCTTCGTGCAATATGTAGAAGATAATGGTGAAGTTTTTACCGGAACATGGTTTTTGGATGCCCTGAGACGTTCAGGTGAAAATGATACGACTGAGTATACACTGGATGCCGATTTTTATGATGATGATGGATTTCTCGTGTTCAGATGGCTAGGTACGATAGATCGATTGGACCGCAATAATTTTAACTTGACTGTCGCCGATAGATATGGTGAATTGATCCTGAAATGGGATCGGTATTGAAATGACATTTAAAGTATCCGCAATTCTTGAATGCTTATCAAATACTATGAAGCACTGTTTACTATGATTAATTATTGAACAGGGACAATTGTGGTGTTGATGTTTCTTTTACTTGACCAGAAACGGTCCTTCCACCATAC
>JAHHJQ010000407.1 GCA_018680005.1 Bacteroidia bacterium
GTAGTTCACTCATGTTTTCAATTGATCTTTTCAAATTTCAAATTCTGAACCCGGCCTGCATCCAGAATAAAACCAGTGATATTACCATCATTATCTCTTACAAATCTGATCTCGACTATTCTTCTAAATCTGTCCTTAGCTGTTGGTCTTAATTTAATCGGACTATTGTATTTGACCTTAATTTGAAGGGTATCATTTTCGATCTCAAAGTGGTATCTGGTATTTAATTCTTTTGAATAATAAGTCCCTGTATATTGACTAAGATCGGAAACTATAAAAGCCTCTGTCCCCGATCCTGTCGATCCAATACTCTGATTATCTTCTTTTTCCACAGGTCCAAGATCATCTTTGAGAAAAATATCAACTACCTCCATTGCTTTTGCGGAAGTTTGAAATCCCATAATATTGCTCAATATCGCTACGGTAAGATTTTGGTCAGGAAATCGAGTCATTACTGCACGATATCCTGCCAAAGATCCGGTATGTCCTATCGTCTTCAACCCTCGATAATCTCCATGTCTTAAGGCGAATGCGTAATTCGTACTCTCTCCATTATTCAGGAGTCCCTCTTCCTCCATTTTATCAATGAGTTGAGGACCTCCCTTCCCTAATGTATTTTTATAAAAGTTCTGATCCCATTTGAATAGATCTTCTATTGTAGAATACAATCCACCGGACCCGACCTGGTCAAATCGCATGATAATGTTCTCATATCCATCCTCTGTCGATCTATAACTAAAGGCCCTGTCCTTGATAATATGCGTGTGATCATCATGAAAATGTGAATTGCTCATATTGAGAGGACCTAGTATATTCTCCTGGGCATAATCCTTAAGCGACTTTCCTGATACCTTTTCAATGATCATTGACAACATGAAGTAACATGAATTGCTGTATAGATAGCGTTCGCCAGGCGTAAAGTTGAGTTCTTTCTGCCTTTTGATCATTTCATAAAACGCCTCTTCCGGAGCCGCATCCAGAAAATCGTTGCCGGCCAGATTCCAAAGTGTCAGGTAATCCCGAACACCACTGGTGTGATGCACAAAATTGCGGATCGTCAACGGATGCTCGTATCTGGGGAAATCAGGTAGATAAGTTTGAATTTCTGCATCCAGGTCCAGCAAACCCTCTTCTTCCAGAAGGAGGATACACATCGTCACAAATTGCTTGGATACCGAACCGGTATAAAAAACAGTGCTGGGTGTGATCGGAACATCATGCTCCAGATCCGCTGATCCATATCCCTTGGAGAACACAATTTTTCCATCGTGAAATACGCCTAGCGCAAGACCCGGAGAAGTGGGTTTGTCCCATTCTTGAAATATGATATCAATTTCAGAGGCGTTGGGATGCTCATATTTTTGGGCTATTGTATAGTTTGTGAAGTGACCCAATAAAAGCAAAGGCAACACATATCTTAGGATTTGCATGATGGATATTTTTTGTCCTATCCTAAAATATCAATTATTAGAAGAATTCTGTTTTAGAATTTCAAATCTAGTTAAGAGGTATGCCTGGCTTCCCATTTGGAAAGCATATTATTGGTCTGCTTTTGTAGCTTATTTTTGAAAAATCCAGTCCACCCGATTAGAAATCCGGTAACACCCATAGCCTGCCTGGACCACCGATAAAGATCAAAATCATCCACATGGCGAATGATTTTACCATCCTTAATTTCGAAACTGGCTTCTATCACATTGTGCACACCTCTTCCTGTTTGGGAAAAGGTGTACCAGGCCTCCCAATGTGCTGAACCGGAGTGATCTTGAAGCTGAATATTCGTTGCCTCGACTTTGAATCCTTTATCTTTTTGTGATGCACATAGCATGCGCCACATGTTGCCTGCATGCTCACCCTTTAATTCTCCGAAAGCAGGATCGTGAAAAACAACATCCCGGTCATAGCATGCTGCCATGGCGTCTCCATCCAGATTGCTGAATGCGGTATAAAACTTTTCTATGATATTGAGCATAGATAAAGGTTCCATTGAACCAATGTCCAACGGAAAAATGAAAAATCAATACTGATCTCTAATTCTGGATATTGTGCAAATAAGCTATGATCTCACCCAGCTTTCCACGAATTTCGTCCTCTGTCATTGCTTGTTGTTTTGAAAATACATCACCCCAGATAGGCATATCTCGGTCTCCATGTGACTTGACACGAGTTCTACCATCAATAATTTTTGCAATGGTCATGACGGGAAATTCATTCTGTCTTCTTCGCTTATTAATTAATGTCAAATCAGGTGGTTGAACAGCCATCGTATCCATGACTACGCCCTTGGCATCTTCTCCATGACAAACTGCACAGTGTTCTACAAAATGTTCATAACCCTTTCTGGCCTGCGTTGCTCTTGAATTTTCAGGAGGTCCAAAATTACAGGCGTAGATAATAGTGGCTCCTAAAATCAAAAGAAATGAAGCGATGCGCACATCAAACTTGTAACTAAATGGAATTGGAATTTTCATGCGTTTTGATTTTAGTAATATCACAAAATAAGGAAACAATGTTTCAATGTTGAATATCCTGAATCCTATATACTCTCCTATTGACGGTCATCAATGCTTAGCGCAATCTTGATCATTAATTCTCAACATGGTTGCCTTAGTTTTGAACTAATTCAATCGTAGCTCAGATATGTCATTAAATTCACCAGGATCCATATCCCTGATCCACTGAGCAATAAGATCCACACCTTCTGAATGAACCACACTTCTGCCTAGTTCCGGCATCATCGCTCCAGGGTTGAGTGATTTCATTCTATAAATCATAATAGATTCCTCAGGTTGCCCCGGGACAATTGAAAATGTAAATCCACCTGTACCTGCTCCTGCCGATACTGTTGCCTTATATACACCTAATGAAGTCCCCAACTCACTTTCGGCCAACAAATGAAGACCAGATGTATTACCGGCTCCTTTGGGGTTGTGACAATGCCCACAGTTGATATCCAGGTATGCCATTGCCCGATCGTGAAGGCTAAAGGATGCTTCTTCATTCCATACAGCGACACTTGGGTGCAAAGCACGGACGTCATATCCATTCAGATATCCCTTCGCAGCCCATTTATCCAATTGGTTCATGGTGCCATCAGAATAATCAAAATCCTTATTCAGATTGCGGACTTTGGGACCAATTGGCTTTTGCTTGTTATCATAAGCATGGCATCCTTTACATTGATTCTTATTGGGAACGATGTATTCAATATTTTGCTTTTTACCTTCAATATCGACCCAGGAAACATCCAGAATATCTCCAACAACATCATAGTAGGCATCACTCTGATCTTCATTCCATAGATAACCATAGGCGTCCCATTCATCACCGCGATTTACTAGAACCCTGGTTTCTATGATCTTTCTACCGAGTGAAGGATCTCGTTCATCATTTTCGTAATAGAAATTTTTGATCAGTACGGCATCCTTTGGAAAATCTAATACATGATCGGTCGTATACCGCGCATTCGTTCCTTCAGGCATCCAGACAAATCTGGCTTTTTTAGCATAGTCTGTAAATAAAGGAGAATTTAAATCATATGGTAACACCCCGTTCTTAGGTTGTAAATTGGCCATTGATCCGGCAAAAAAATTATAGTCTGAAAGCTTTTCATACGGTTCAGAAGGAATGACAACCTTGTCATTTGACATCTTACAATGCTGTAAGAGAATACCAAGACTTAGTATTGAAATGACGTAACCAATCTTCATGTCTATTGCTTCATTTCGATCTACAATTTACTACTTGCTGGCCACGAGCCATTTATCATGACTGCTAGTGTCGAAGTCCGGTAAGTCACAGTTAAATTTTTCCAGGTCATGATCCATGTTCTTCATGATCTGCTCGGGTTCCGGACCCATACCCGCATTGAGGTTGACAAATGAAATGTCACCATTATTCTTGAAGCAATAACTCATGGGTTCTCCTGGCTTAAATATTCCATCGATAATGAGGTCATAAGCTCTGCCCTCCAATATGGTGGAGACCAAATTGCCATATTCAGTAGTATTGTCTGTTGGGCCTTCCGTACCAGTGATGACATTGTCATGTAGATAAATATTGGTGCAAAAGGGGTCAAACTCAGCAGATTCAAATGGTACTCCTGTAAACAACCAACTATTAACAGCCACTCCTAATGTCTTATGCCCTTTGATCGTATTGTTGTAAGCTTCAATATTGGAGTGCGACATGAAAATCATTCCTGAACCTGGTGGGATCGTACTCACTACCATTCCTTCAGGAGCGAAATTCTCACCATTGTTGTTTTCCATAAGATTATCATAGAATTTGATTCTGTCGCCGTTGGCCTGTGGAAGATCCGGCATATCAAAGATGAGCATACCTCCGGTATTGTTTCTGGCTACATTCCCATATACTTCACCACTTATCGTGTTTTCGATCTCTAATCCTGCCACATTGTTATGTACCAGATTATTACGAACAACTACATTAGTAGATTGACCAACATATATTCCTGCATCCATCGCATATGAAGATTCACAATCCTCCATCAGGACATTGGTTGAACTCACGGGATAAAGACCATAAGCACCATTCGTGGAGAGCTTGCCCTTAGTCCATGTTGTCTCCAGATCTCTCATAATGACATCTGTACAATCCTGTACTTTGATGGCGTCTCCTTTTGAATCAGCAACTGTAAATCCCTGCAATGTCAGACCTTTTACATTTTTCACTAAGACGCCTTCGGCTCCTTGAATCTGGTCTTTGAATGAAAGGATCGTCTTTCCTTTTCCGGCCCCTTTAATCGTGATATCAGGTGTATCGTTTAATGATATGCTTCTTTTAAATTCAAATGTTCCTTCCGGCAATTCAATAACATCACCTGCCACAGCTGTGATTAATTTTCTCTGAAGTTCATCTGTCAGATTTTCTGCGTTCAGCACATTAGAAGATGTTTGCTGTTTGCATGCGGTCAATGTGAGCATCAAAGCAGTAATACCCAGTACGATATTATTAAGTCTCATTGAAATCAATTTAGTCTGATAAAACTAGCCATTTCTGTGTGTATCACAAGCAAAAAGACCATCTGAGATAGAAACTTCATAGACAGAAAGATCTATCCCAAACTGCTTGCGATATGCAGATGCTACCAAAGAAAAATCCGTGAAGGAAGCATTTTCTGCGAGTACAAGGGTACATCCACCAAATCCCCCGCCCATCATTCTGCATCCGGCAATACCTCGTTGAGCGTTGAGCTTATCAGATAAAAAATCCAATTCTGGACAACTGACCTCGTAATCATCTCTTAAACTTTGGTGCGACGCATTTAAATGTCGCCCAAGTTTTGAAAAGTCATCCTTCTCCATAGCTTTTATGGTATCAAGGACCCTTTGATTTTCGGTGATGACATGTCGACATCTTTTGAATTGTACTGCAGACAAATGGAAGACATGGGCTGCCAACTGATCTAGTGTAAGTTGACTGAAAGAATCAAGCTCTGGGATATGCTGCTGCAAGATTTCAAGTGCACTTTCGCATTCCTCCCTTCTTTTGTTGTATTCAGAATTTGCCAATTCATGGCTAACATGGGTATTGATCAAATAAAGCTGATATCCTATTGGTTTCCAGGGAATATATTCAAACTCAAGACTTCCACAATCAAGGAAGATGACATGATCCTTTTTTCCAAAGTAACAAGCCAGCTGATCCATAATCCCCCCTCTAACCCCCGAAAATGCTTCCTCTATTTGCTGACAGTATTGGACTTCAGCCAGGGGTTCTATGAAAATTTCAAACATTGCAAACAGGCCATGGGCCACTCCACAAAGGATTGCAGAAGAACTGCTCATACCACCACCTATGGGAATATTGCTGTCAAGCGTAATTTCTACTCCCTTGATATTGGTGTGCTTAAGGGTCATATCTCGAATCAGACTGAATATTGCCGTACACCATTGGGTTTCTGGTATTGGATCCACGACATTCCATTCTACTATCTGATTCAGATTTTTTGAATGGATAGAAAAAGCTTGTGGATTAGAGGATAATACTATATCTATTTTACAGCTTTTATCCACAGCGCCCGGTAAGACGAGTCCTTTGTTGTAATCGGTATGTTCGCCGATGATGTTCACCCGGCCGGGAGAGTAAATGGATATCGAATTAGGCATTGATCGCGTATTCAGAGCTGCTTGGAATGCGAAGGCTAAGTTTTATCCTGCTCCTTCATAGGCCTCCTTGAGCCACCCTTCCAATTGTGCATCTACTTCTGACGTATCCGTCAGTCGAACACGATGTGTGCACATGGTCCCAAATGGACCGGAGTTTTCCAATCTATCCGTAGTAGGTTTTCCTTTAATTTTCAGACCTAGATCTATTCTCGTCTTAGTTGCTGGTTTTATCAAGGCAAATTGTTTCTTACGAATGATACTCACACTAGTGTTTTTAGGTGTAACCGTAATGTCATCACCAAAGGGTTGGATCATTTTAAGGAGCTTCTCGTAGATGGATTTAAGCGATTCCTTACCCTTATAT
>JAHHJQ010000231.1 GCA_018680005.1 Bacteroidia bacterium
CTACTGTCCCCTTCCTACCAAGACAGTAATTTCTAAAGGCTTCTACATTCATTTCTGCTAGATTGATATTTATACAATGTCACAAGAAAAAACAAAAAAGGCCGTCATTGTATTGTTATGCCCCATATATTGATTGTTGTAAATGAGTCGAATATGTTAATTTGTTTGACCTCGAAACCTCATTTCTTTGGATCGCAGGACATATCAATACATATCTCGGTTCAACCAACAAGTAATACACAGAAACGAATCCTGCCTTCGGGCAGGATCAGCTGAACACTCTCTGAAATAGTAGTTAGAGAAACTCTGCTAACCTGGCATGCTTTATTGCTGAAAACATTAATTTCTTTCACATGTAAAGCATGCTTTTTCTTTAATACTATTCAAACCGCTGCCATTCTTTCCATTTTGGTAATTTCGCTTTTATCACGATCTTTTCCTTCAACGTTGGATGATCAAAACTTAGGCTTTTGCAATGCAGGCATATCTGTCTGGAATTACTAGGCTTGTAACCTCCATACTTAAGATCTCCTATGATCGGAAACCCATGATTGCTCAATTGAACGCGGATTTGATGTGAGCGGCCAGTAATTGGCAGAATCTCCAGCATATGATAGTCGTCAATTTTTCGAATGACTTCATAGTTTAACTCACATCGCTTTACACCTCGTACATTTTTCTTTTTAACGACATACGATCGATTTTCTATCTCGCTTTTTTTTAGAAAATCAATAAGCTTACCATTGAGATTTATTGGCCCTTTCACTAATGCCAAATATTTCTTTTCGACCTTTCGATCTCTGAAAGCCTTATTCATGCGTTTCAAGGCTTTGCTGGTCCTCGCAAATAACACAACACCACTGACCGGTCTATCCAATCGATGGATGACTCCAAGGAAAACAGCACCAGGTTTATTGTATTTTTCTTTGATGTACACCTTGACCTTATCAGCAAGTGTGGTATCCCTGGTAATATCGGGCTGAACAAGAATACCATTTGGTTTATTGACAGCAATAAGGTGATTATCCTCATACAGAATGTCTAATTTATCCGACCTACTCGCTTTCTTCATACCCTTTATTGAAGTGTCCGTAAAAATATCTAAGTTTGATGATCTTTTATGTAAGATTCGTTTTTTTGGCCCATAGGTTTGTAAGACCCTATGGGTTTTTTATGTCAATATTAAATCCGTAGAATATCTGAATATCAGAATCATCCTATTTCAAATTTTATAATTTTAGCAAGCCAAAAATTGAATTTTAAACAATCCTGACTAAATCAAACCAACATTATGATCATAGGTCTTCCAAAAGAGATAAAAACAAATGAAAATCGAGTAGGACTTACTCCGGGTGGCGTTTTAGAATTGACCAACCGTGGCCATCAAGTATATTTCCAGACTGGAGCAGGATTGGGTAGTGGTATTTCTGATGATGATTTCATCAAAGCCGGTGGTATCGTTTTACCTCGCATTGAGGATGTGTATGCAAAGGCGGAAATGATCGTCAAAGTCAAGGAACCTATCGAACCCGAATACAGCCTTATTAAGAAAGATCAGCTGATTTTTACCTATTTCCATTTTGCATCGTCCGAAACTTTGACCAGGGCAATGTTGGATTCAGGAGCTGTTTGCCTTGCATATGAGACCGTACAATCCGAAGACGGGGCTTTACCGCTGCTGATCCCTATGTCCGAAGTGGCAGGACGCATGGCTATTCAGGAAGGTGCTAAATATCTGGAAAAACCTTCCAAAGGCCGCGGTGTACTGCTCGGTGGTGTTCCAGGTGTCAGCCCCGGAAAAGTCATGATTCTTGGTGGTGGTGTAGTAGGAACCCAAGCTGCAAAAATGGCTGCAGGCCTTGGCGCAGATGTTACTATTCTGGACATCAATCTTCAAAGGTTGAGACAACTCGCCGATATCATGCCTGCTAATGTCACAACCTTATTCTCAAATAAACTAAATATTCTGGAGTTGATCAAAACCCACGACCTCATCGTGGGTGCTGTACTCATCCCCGGTGCAAAGGCACCCAATTTAATCACCAGGGAAATGTTGAAAGAAATGCACGCAGGGACAGTGCTGGTAGACGTAGCTGTTGATCAGGGCGGTTGTATAGAAACATGCAAACCCACAACACATGATGACCCCATTTATATCATCGATGATGTTGTTCACTATTGTGTGGCGAATATGCCGGGTGCCGTGCCATATACATCAACTGTAGCTTTAGGAAATGCAACACTACCCTATACCCTCAGATTAGCAGACAAAGGTTGGCAGAAGGCATGTGAAGAAGATCCAGCTTTGAAGAAAGGATTAAATATTATCAACGGGCAAATTGTTCATAAAGCCGTAGCGGAGGCTTTTGACATGGACTTAGCGGAAGTATAATTCACCTCAGGGATTGATTACACGGTTCCAAATGTCAATGAACATTTTCCATTGACCATCTTCCTTTTTCCAGAGGATGACGTACTTCCCTTTCCAATCAGAAATGTTACCATTTTTGAATTTGGTTTTGACTTCATAGTAACCATAGTCGTAGGCATGATCTGAACCGATGAATTTGATTTCCTCTGGATGCACTTTATGTGAAAGGATTTGAGATCCATCTTTAAGCACCCAACGTTCTTTGATGGCTTCAAATCCCTTAATGATACCGGCACCTCCGGGCATTATCATCCCATCCGCTGTATATGCATTGGCCATGGCGTCATAATCTTCATTCACATATGCCGCTGAAAATGTTTCGATATTGCCGAGTATCTCTTTCCGTGCAGCGTCTGTTACCGAAGATCTCTTTTTGCAGTTGATCTTCCAAGTTGGGTATATAATCGATTCATCCGGATTCACCCACGCTCCCAACCAATTAAAACCTTCATCGGTAATGTCTGAAAAAGTGATTTTATAAAATCCATCCATTCCATTGGGAGCCTTCTGTTTGCGGTAGA
The DNA here is from genome assembly GCA_018680005.1 of Bacteroidia bacterium. GTDB lineage: Bacteria > Bacteroidota > Bacteroidia > Chitinophagales > Saprospiraceae > HDS-20. Next base: position 2,953 of record JAHHJQ010000231.1, read on the forward strand.
GAATGATCCGACCACTATCCTGCCGATTGCCTTCCCACGATGACAAATTAGGTGATACCCCCGGATAGCTATAGAAATGCACATACCAGTGACTACTGTCGATGTTGAACTGTCGAATACTCCCGGCATACAACCCATCTTCTTTCAACGTTTCATCCTGGACTCCCCAACCATTCAAGATATATTTGAACCGCCAAACCATGCTGACTGTGTCTGCCCAGGATTGATCAGGATTTCTGGTCACAGATTGGCAATCGCACTCACCGATGAGTTCACTCCAATCAAGAATTTCCTTTGGAGCTTCCGGGTTCGGTAAACCAAAAGGATGTTCAGGCGATGGCTCATAAGAATATTGCTGACCATATATGCATAATGGACAAATAAGGAAACATGTGATGAGAATGAGAGGCATTCGCATGGCTTTTATATTAGGCTGTTGTTTAATACTTATCCCCTAAAACGTTATCGCCAGGGAGAATGATGTTACAGCTTAGCCTTAAGATAGTCGAATTATGCAGTTAGCAATCTGTACACTCATCTATTCGTTCTGAATTTTCTATTTTAGACGTGAACTGTATTACATAATCTAAAATGACTAAAATGAGAAGATCATACGCCTATCTATTATTCTCAGCACTCTTGCTTACCAGTTGTGTAAGTAAAAAAGAGTTTGCGGGGCTTCAATCTGAATTAAAGGTTGCCAATGATCAACTGGCACAGTGCGATGCAAAAATTGTTGATTATGAAAAACGAATCAATACTTGTGAGATTGAAAAACAGCGACTGAACAGCGAAATTTCTAATTTGGAAAACAGTCTCAATCTGAGACAAGAACAAATCGATGATTTCAAAGATCAATTTTCTGACATCCGCTCACAGCGAGATAAGCAACTTGAGCAGGTGGGAGACCTTACTGTGCTTTCACAGTCGGCCAACGAAAACATAAAAGAAACCC
>JAHHJQ010000247.1 GCA_018680005.1 Bacteroidia bacterium
AGAACAGCAGATGCTGGCCATTTCAAGGGCCTTGATGAATCGACCCAAGTTGCTATTGATGGACGAACCTTCATTGGGCCTTTCTCCCGCTTTGGTCAAAATGATATTCGGAATTATCCCTACAATAAGAGACGAAGGGGTCACCATAGTTCTGGTCGAACAAAATGCGAATATGGCATTGAAGATTTCTGACTTCGGCTACATCATGGAAAATGGACGATTTGTAACTTCAGGTAAGTCAAAGGACCTGCAGGAAGATGAAGATGTCAAAGAGTTTTATCTCGGCATTAAGATGGAAAAATCCGTGAAGGGAGAACAACGATATAAACGAAAACGAAGATGGGGGTAGAGGGAGTCAATGACGAATTTTGAATGATCGAATGATCGAATGGGTGAATATGTGGGATTGAATGCTGACCAGGTTTAGCCTTCGTCAGTAGAATGATTGGCCTCCTACGCCAAGGCTATGGAGGCTAAAAAATGGCGGAATTAGTGCGCGGATCCCTTCCCTTAGGTCCTCGAGAAGTGAAACGAATCGGGATAGGGTAGGGCGCGCAGAGGATAGAAGGTGAAATGACGAATGTTGAATGATCGGCCTCCTACGCCAAGGCTTTTGAGGCTAAGAATGGGTGAATGATCTGGATGGAGAGGCCTGGATTGGCATTGAATGGATATATCTATTCACTTGTCAAAGAAACGCTGCGGTCTCTGTGGTGAATATGCATTAAATGAATAAATGAACAACAAAGAATACATAGTACCAAAACAGCTAAGAGCGATTACCAAAAAGCTCGGGAACCAAGTGGCCATGCGTCACAAGCGGTTTGGTCTATGGCAGGAGATTACCTGGCGCGACTACTACAACCGTACTTTGGAACTGGCATCTGGTATGTATGATCTGGGTGTTCGCAAAGGAGACTTTGTTGGGATCATAGGCGAAAATTGTCCGGAGTGGTTGTATGTCGATATGGCTGCCCAAATGTTGGGTGCTACATCTGTGGGCATCTATACCACCAACGCCTGGGAACAGGTCCGGTATGTTGTTAATCACGCAGGTTGTAAATTACTCTTTGCCCAGGATGAAGAACAGGTGGATAAGTGGCTCCGTTTTCGATCAGAAAGTCCACATTTAGAAAAGGTGATTTATTGGGAAGACAAAGGTTTGACATCCATGTCGGACGAACAACTGATGCGATTTGAGGATTTGATGAAATCCGGGGTTTCAAGTCTAGAAGCTAACGCACAGGCTATCCGAGAACTGACTAATAGCATTGGGCCGGATGACACAGCTATCCTGGTATATACCTCCGGAACCACTGGTAATCCAAAAGGTGCCATGCTTACCAATAAGAATCTGCTGTGGGTGGCTAATAGTCTGGCAACACTGGAGGAAGGCAGCATGATTGATACCGATGAAGAGATCATGTCATTTCTCCCGCTCTGCCACATCTTTGAAAGAACTTTCAGCGTGTATCTCCATATGGTACAGGGATATACGGTCAACTTTGTAGAAAGCATAGATACAGTCCCTCAGAATCTCCGTGAAATACATCCAACCGTTGGCTACGCTGTACCACGAATCTGGGAAAAGTTTTATTCCAAGATCTATATCACCATGGAAGATGCCGATTGGTTCAATCGACAAGTTTATAAGCTGGCTTTAGGAACGAGCAAAAAGTATTTTGATAAACTGGACAGTGGTAAAAACCCAAGTCCTTTCCTGGCTTTAGGTAACTTCCTTGCACAAAGAGGCGTCTTTTATTATCTCAAGGAGCGACTCGGTATGGAAAAAATGCGCTATGCTTTCAGCGGAGCGGCACCGATCTCTCCAGACATACTCAAATTTTATCGTTATATCGGCCTCACCATGGTTGAAGGATATGGCATGACAGAAACATCAGCCATCATTTCTTTCTCAACTTTGAATAATTACAAGTATGGTTATGTAGGCCGGGCAATTCCGGATTCCGAGGTTAAAATTGCTGAAGACGGTGAAATCATAGCAAGGCATCCGGGGATATTCAAAGGATACTACAAAAATCCTGATGCCACCACTGCTGCAAAGGTGGACGGATGGATGCATACCGGTGATATTGGAGAAATGGATGAAGATGGATATATCAAGATTGTCGATCGCAAAAAAGACCTGATCATTACCGCGGGGGGTAAAAACATTGCACCACAATTCATCGAAAACAAACTCAAATTCAGTCCCTATATCAATGACGCTATCGTAATCGGTGATCGAAGAAAATATCTTACTGCTATTCTTGCCCTCGATGAGGAGAATATTAACAAGTATGCTCAGGATCATAAAATCCAATATTCCACTTATGCGGATTTGGCAGAGAATGAGGATATTAGAAAACTAATCGATAAAGAAGTAAGAAAGGTGAATAACCAGTTGGCCAAGGTCCAGAATGTGAGGAAGTACAGTATACTCACAAAACGCCTGTATCAGGAAGATGGTGAGATGACACCAACAATGAAAGTAAAAAGAAACTATATCAACAATACTTACAGTGACCTAATCGAATCCATGTATTAGTCGCCAAAATTTAATGAACTATGAGAAAACTACTAAGCATATCCTTTATTCTTTCTTTTGCCTTACTCTTTTGGTCTTGTGCCGGAGGTGGCGGTAGCGAATCTTCTGCTGACGCTTCAGCAACCATCGGAGTTACGGACACGGAGATCACTATAGGATCATTTGGACCTTTGACGGGACCTGCAGCCCTTTGGGGGAACATCATGAAAGGCATGGATGCTCATTTTCAGATGATCAATGACGAGGGTGGTATCAATGGTCGTAAGATCAACTTCATCATGAAAGATGATGCCTACGATCCATCCCGAACTGTACCTGCCGTAAGAGAACTTGTCCAAAGAAATGAAGTATTTGCTTTCGTAGGAGGTATTGGAACCGCACCGTGCATGTCTGTAATGGATTATATCGTGGAAGAAAATATACCCTGGTTCGCCCCTACTTCAGGAGCTACCAACTGGTCGATTCCAACCAAGCCCAATATTTTTGCAGTACTACCGTACTATATCGATGAAGGCTATATTCAAGCGAAATACGCCGTCGAAGATCTTAATGCCACCAAGGTTGGTATCATCTACCAGAATGATGATGTTGGTAAATCTGCATTGGTAGGAGCAAAGGATTACTTCAAGAAGAACAATATGGACTTCGTATCTGAAGTACCCGTTGAAGTGACCGATACAGATCTGAGTTCACATATCGCAAGATTACAGGATTCCGGTGCAGAAGTCGTTTTACTATGGACATTGCCCCGGCAAGGTGTGATCACCGTGACCAGTGCCAACCGCGTAGGTTTTGAACCACAGTTCATCGCGTCTTTTATTCTTTCAGACATGGGGCTCATGCATGGATTGACAAAAGGAGCATGGGAAGGAGTTATCTATGGATCTTTTGGTGAATCACCATATTCAAAGACCAATGAAATTGTGCAGAAGTACAAGGCAGCGACGGCAAAATACTATCCAGATGTTACCTGGGGCGTATTTCCATACTCCGGATTTGCATATGTCAAGCCATTCGCAGACGCACTAAGATCGCTGGGTGACAATGTTACCAGAGAAGGAATAATAGACGCACTAAACAAAATGAATTCATTTGATCTAATTGGAGTAACCGCTGGCTATAGTAAAGACAACCACCAGGCTATCCGATCTATGCAATTACTGAAATGTGTAGGTGCCGAGGAATACGAAGAGCTTTCAGAACTCATCACCAGTGATTCTGATATACATGCGCTCATAGAAGAACTGGAAGCTTTGTAAACATTAATTACTTGAAATACTGAATATCGGTGGAGCAGACATCTGTTTCACCGATTTTTTTTGCTCTCCTATTTCCTATCTTCATGTCTTCAAATATTTGACAACATGAAACGACTGATTTTACCTTTCATCATGGTGATGACCATGACTTCCTGCCAAACCACTATGGAACCTGAAACTCCGTCGGTGAAAACGCCACTCGATCTTTTTGACTGGTCTTCGACTCCAAATTCACGTTTACAAAGATCATTGCACAAGTACACGCCCTTCAAACTGGAAACTGATCTTTCTGCACTTTCGGATAATCAACAAAAGATGATCAAGATCCTCATCGAAGCAAGTGAGATCATGGATGACTTGTTCTGGTATGATGCATATGGGGATAAAGAAGCCTTGCTTGCCAATCTTGATGTTGATAGCAAAGCTTTTGCATTGGTCAACTATGGACCATGGGATCGATTGGATGGTAATAAAGCCTTCATCGAAGGGGTAGGGCCAAAACCTCTCGGAGCCAACTTCTACCCTACCGATATGACCAAAGAAGAATTTGAAGCGGCTGATCTTTCCGGTAAAGAAAACCTCTATACCTATATCAGAAGAAATGATGACGGCAATCTATATACTGTTCCTTATCACCAGCAGCACAAGGGTGCGGTAACTCGGGTTTCTGAACTACTGAAAGAAGCTGCTGGATTGGCAGAAAACGAAGGTCTAAAAAAATACCTCGAGCTACGAGCTGAGGCTATAGTGACAGATGACTATCAACCCAGTGATATGGCCTGGCTGGATATGAAAACCAATCAAATCGATGTGGTGATCGGACCTATCGAAACGTATGAGGATCAGCTGTACGGCTACAAATCAGCACACGAAGCCTACGTACTTGTCAAAGATATGGAATGGAGTCAGCGACTGGCCAAATATGGTGCATTCTTACCCGATCTGCAAAAAGGATTACCCGTACCGGACAAATACAAAGCTGAAGAACCCGGACGTGATACTGAACTCAATGCCTATGATGTCATCTATTACGCCGGGGATTGTAATTCCGGAAGTAAGACCATCGCCATCAACTTGCCAAATGATGAAGAAGTCCAGCTGGCAAAGGGTACTCGACGCCTCCAGCTTAAAAATGCGATGAAAGCTAAGTTTGATAAGATCCTGGTACCCATTGCCGATATGTTGATAGATGAAACCCAAAGAGAGCACATCACCTTCGATGCTTTTTTCTCCAACACCATGTTTCATGAAGTGGCGCATGGATTGGGTATCAAAAATACGATCAATGGCAAGGGAACGGTGCGTACTGCGCTCGAGGAACACGCTTCGGCACTCGAAGAAGGAAAAGCAGATATGCTGGGCTTGTATATGATCAAGCAATTGCATGAAAGTGGTGAAATCGAAGGAGATATCAAAGATTACTACGTCACCTTTATGACTTCCATCTTTCGATCTGTCCGATTTGGGGCTTCTTCTGCACATGGTAAGGCGAATATGATCCGCTTTAATTTTTTCAATGAAAGAGGGGCACTTGAACGCAATGAAGCAACGGGACGATATAAGATCAACTTTAACAAATTTGAAGCTGCCACAGACGAACTATCCGAGCTGATACTCACGCTACAGGGAAACGGAGATTATGACAATGTAGCCAAGCTGGTAGCAGATAAAGCGTTGATCCAGGATCAATTGCAAGCTGATCTGGATCGATTAGCAGAGGCGGGTATTCCAGTGGACATTGTATTTGAACAAGGTTTGGCAGCATTAGGGATGTTGAAGAATTAAAGATGGTCTGAAGCAATAAAATCAAAGTATATGAACGGTGCAGAAAGCTTATTACAAACGCTAGTCAGCAATGGTATTGAAGTATGTTTTACAAATCCCGGAACCTCCGAGATGCACTTCGTGGCCGCACTCGATGAAGTAGAGGGAATGCGTTGTGTACTTTGTCTTTTTGAAGGTGTTTTGAGTGGAGCTGCCCACGGGTATGCGGTCATGGCCGGTAAACCTGCCAGTACATTGCTTCACCTTGGGCCCGGCTTGGGTAATGCATTGGCCAATCTCCACAATGCCAAAAAAGGAGATATCCCGATCGTGAATATCATAGGTGATCATGCAACATACCATCTTCAATATAACGCTCCTTTGACTTCAGATATCGGAGCTATATCGAGTGCAGTATCGCATTGGACCTACACTTCCCAATCTGCATCCGATATTGCGAAAGACACAGCCAATGCAATTGCACAAGCAGGTATCGGTAAGGTTGCAACACTCATTCTTCCTGCCGATGTCTCGTGGGGTGACAACCCCAATGGAGCAGAAGGCGCCGTGCCGATCAACCCGGCCAAAGTGGTATCAAAAGATCTTGTAGACGGAGCAGTTACCAGATTACAATCCGATAAAAAATGTATGATCATGATTGGTGGTCGTAAGATCACCAAAGAACAAGGATTAATGCTCAGCAAACTCAGTAAAGCAACGGATGCTCGAATCTGCACAGAGGTATTTCCATCACGAATATCCAGGGGATCTGGCTCAGCAGTCATCGAACGGCTACCCTATATTGCAGAAATGGCCATCGATCACATTAAAGATATTGAGCATCTCATCCTGATCGGGGCCAAAGCACCGGTGTCATTTTTTGCTTACCCCAATGTACCAAGCACAATTGCACCAGATGATTGTGAGATATTTACCCTTGCAGGTCCCAATGATGATATAGATCAACTTCTCCAGAAATTGATAGATCGGATAGGAGCTGGAGACAAACAACCCGATGTTTATCCTTTGAATATTCCTGAATTACCTGGCGGCCCTTTGAATGCCCAAAGTGCCGCAACCACAATTGCCCATTTCATCCCTGACAATGCGATCATCGTCGATGAAGCCATCACTTCAGGAATGCCCATCTTTCCAATGACCATGGCGGCCAGACCACATGATTGGCTTAACCTCACTGGTGGAAGCATAGGTTGGGGATTACCTGCTGCCGTGGGTGCCGCGATTGCCAGTCCGGATCGCAAAGTCATCTGTCTCGAAGGAGACGGCAGTGCGATGTACACGATTCAGGCATTGTGGACGATGGCTCGTGAGAACCTGGATATCCTGGTAGTCATTTTCAATAATCGCAAATACAGTATCCTGGAAATGGAGTTTATGAAAACCGGAGCCCGTGGAGGCGTACCGGGTCCAAATGCGGCCAGTACGCTGGCTATTGGCAATCCAGATCTGGATTTTGTAAGCATGGCACAAGGAATGGGTGTATCTGCAACACGGGCTACTACCGCAGAGGAATTTAACGAGCAGATGAAATCAGCCTTGGAAAACAAAGGTCCACATCTGATAGATGCTGTGGTGCCTACGTTGTTTTAAAATGGTATTTGTACAAGTGGCGCACAAGAATTCTATAGCCATGCCTCTCTCAATTTTTTTTGATAGTCTATTCCTGTGAGAAAAAGAATAATTGCTCAGTTTAAGTCACTCAGAGGCTAGGCGGTTGATGATCAGAGTCAAATATTTGTCGCAGATTCCGGTAACAGGGCTATTCGAAAAATTTCTACTGATGGTAGGGTTACTACTGTCGCTACCGGTATTTCTGCCAATGGTTTAGCATTTGACAAAGAGGGCCGCCTCTATGTTGCAGATGCTTCCGGACGATCGATTCGAAAATTCGTGTTCAACTAAAATCTTCCCGTTCCGCTGGAAAGTCTCTTGAAATGCGATAATTGCATCCTAATGTCTAAACATATCTCGACGTTTATATCCAAATAGAGGGTCAAAATCATCCGGATCAAAATTTAATTCATTTGCGCTTTCGAGCGTTGTCTTTTCTACTTCTTTTCCATTTTTATCAAAGCGTTTGACCACCACTGGAACGCCACCTTCCAGGTTCATTTCTTCAAACATATTTTGCCCGTCAAACATACTTGGGTTTTCAAATGCCTTGAAAAAATCTCCCATTGCAAAAAAGGCTTTTTTGGCCATTGCACCTCCTTTGATTTTATCCCAATCAACGGACCATACTTCCCGAGCTACCTGGCCTTCGATACGGTATTCATATTTCGTACACTTGTAACCATTCTTAATCGCTTGATCTTTAGTTTTTACACGCTCAGGCTTTTTCTCCAGTTGTAACATATCACCTAAGGGTATATCTGCACCTTCTTTCCGGGCCTTTTGCATCGCCTCACGTTGCTCTGGAGTTAAGTGCTTAAGCGCTTCCTTCATCATACGATCTGCCTCAGACATTTGCTCAGCCAGACGTTGAACAGTAGCATCGTCTATTACAACATATTCCTGTTCTTCAGGATCAAAAATCGAGACCTCCCCATTTTTGCCTTGATCACCTCGAAAGATCATCGTACCTCTATCCTCACCATTCGCTGATGTTGTCCTAATCTTCAGGTTTCTACCCGCGATCTGGATCAATGTTTCATAAATTAATGTCTGCGTTGAACTATAATCTTCTGTTTTTAGCCTATACTCGACGCCTTGCATGAAATCATCGATAGTGCCGGTCTCAGGAGCATTAAGAAATGAATAACTGAACAGCACAAAAAGCAGGGATAAACCAACCAAAAGAGCATTTCTGGTTCTAGCTCCTATTTGCCTTACACGCAGTGTTTTTATGATATTATTTTTCATGGATATTCATTTTTATGATCAATTAGAAATTGACACCCAAGTAAAAGCTTGTTTAAAGTTGATTTGGAATTCTGATGTTGATAGTTAGCGTACCACTACTCAATCACCCCCCGATTGGGTGCCCTCGCTTCATTCATATTATTAATCCGTCAATTTAAGACTTGACCAATACATATTGTATTGACAATTGTCAATTGAATGGTTGACAGTTTCCGAATTTGTTTATTGGAAAAAGGGTTCCAGTGCTTTTTCCGTTTACAAAATTTTAATTCGATTTTGGTATATGGCAGATCGGTGATGATCAGGCTCTTTCCTGGATTGTTTATGAAAACAACTCCTGTAACTTCATTGCAACCCCCATATCACCATCGACCTTTATCTTGCCACTCATAAATGCTGACATCGGATTGAGTTTACCTGAAATTAAGGCGCTTAAGTCCTGCATGGATACATCCACAGTGCAGTCTGCATCGATACTTTCAGCCACGACTTTATTGACCTCTCCCCTGCCATCCAAAGCAATGGATTGACCTTCCAGGTTGAACTGCAATGTCTTGCCCAGCGGAGAAGCTTTAGCAGCTTGTTTTTGCATGATGGCCAATAAATTGTCAAACGAAGGTTCGATGGTGGCTGTAGCCGATCCTTTCTCTGCACCACTTGCAGCTTTCAAGATCTTCGAAGGTTGTCCATTGCCTTTACCTGCAGACTGATATCCAACGTCGTCGATTATGATCTTCGCCAAGATTTCACGCATGATTTCTGAAGAACCTCCGCCTATTGTACCTACACGTACATCACGATACATCCGCGCCATAGGATAGGATTCCATAAAGCCATATCCACCAAAAAACTGGAGACATTGAGTGGCTACTTTTTCGCATAGTTCAGTAGCCAGTAATTTGGCCATAGAGCAGAGTTTCACATCATACTGACCGTCATCAAACATCTTACAACAGAGATAACTAAAGGCTTTTAGTGACTCTACTTCTGCAGCCAATTGTGCGATGCGGTGACGTAGCACCTGAAACTTACTGATCGGCCGACCAAATGCTTGTCTTTCCGTCATGTATTGAATAGACACTTCGATGGCTTTCTCCATACCAGAGACGGCAGCGGGTACTGCGCAAAGACGCTCCAACTGAAGACCATTCATCAGGTAATAAAAACCTCGCCCCTCTTCACCAATCAAATTCTCAACTGGAACTTTGACATTGTCAAAATGGAGCTCTGCGGTATCAGAACAGTGCCAACCTAATTTCTTTAATTTTCTTCGTGAAATCCCTTCTGCATCCTGGTCGATTACCAAGAGACTCACTCCGGCTGCACCAGCAGCCGGATCGGTTTTGACCACTGTCACGATGAAGTCTCCATACACAGCATTGGTGATAAAAGTTTTAGCCCCATTTACAATATAATGATCGCCTTCTCGAATCGCTTTGGTTTGAATATTCTGTGCATCAGAACCTGCACCCGGTTCAGTAATTCCAATGGAGGAGATCAAATCACCTGAAATAATACCAGGCAAATACTTTTGCTTCAGTTTTTCAGATCCGAATTTTAAAATATACGGACCGGACATATATTGAACCACCTGCTGAGTGATTGCAAATCCACCTGAATTACATCGCCCTAATTCTTCATTAAATACCACGTCATAGAAAAAATCCAATCCACTACCACCATACTCCTCCGGGTATGAGAGACCCAGAAAACCCATATCTCCCATCTTTTTCCAGATTTCCCTGGGCGTGCGTCTATCTTCCTCCCATTGGTCGATAAAAGGGACTGCCTCTTTTTCCAGAAATGCACGAAAAGATTGACGAAATAATTCGTGATCTTCAGTAAAGTAATAGGTATTCATAACTTATATTTAGTCGGTTCTTTGATATCAATATTAAACTGCTGCTTTATAGTTTTTTGAATCTATAATCATCTTCGAAATGATCTCACATAATACTTCTGACGTTCCACCACCTATAGTTCCCAACTGACTGTCCCTTAGCAACCTTGCCATTGGATAACTTTCCATATAGCCATATCCGCCAAACATGCGCATACATTCATAGCATACTCTGTCACTCAACTGTGTTCCTAATAATTTCGCCATTGCGGCTTCTTTGATGATATAATCTCCATCTCCAAATCTTCTGTAAAGCGAATAGACAAGCACCCTCGTCGACATGACTTCACTGGACATTTGTGCGATACGATGCCGCAAGGCCTGGAATTTATTAATCGATCTCCCAAAAGCCTCTCTTTCGGCCATATACTCCAATGCCAGGTCAATCGCTAGTTCTGCCTGACTGACACCAATCAGTGCCATCGCCAGTCTCTCAGAAGCAAAGTGCTGCATGATGTAAAAGAACCCACGATTTTCCTCACCCAATAAACTTTCTACGGGAACACGGACATCATCAAAGGCGATTTCTCCGGTGTCAGAAGCATGCCAGCCTAGTTTTTCAAGCTTGGTAGCACTTACTCCAGGTGTATCGCGATCAATGATCATCATGCTGATACCTTTGGCACCCGGTTCGCCCGTTCGCACAGCTGCAACGATATAATCGCTCAGGACCCCATTGGAAATAAAGGTCTTTGACCCATTGATGATATAGTGATCTCCTTCCTTTTTTGCTGTTGTTCTAAGCGAAGCGACATCCGATCCTCCTCCCGGTTCTGTAATCGCCAGACATCCAATGAGCTCACCCTTTAATCCAGCGGTTAAATATTTTTGTTTTTGTGCTTCATTGCCCTCTCCATTAATGTGGGCTAATGCTAAACCGCTATGTGCGCCGATAGAAGTACAAAATCCGCCAGAATTCATCCTGGTCATTTCTTCGGTGTAGATAACCGAATAGAAGACATCCAGATCCGATCCTCCATACACTTCAGGATAAGGAAGCCCCAAAAATCCCATTTCGCCAAACCGTTTGTAGATATGACGAGGAGTCTCCCTGTTCGCTTCCCATTCGTCAATATGAGGTCGAACTTCTTTTTCTAAAAAGTCTCGAAAGCTCTGACGAAAAAGTTGATGATCCTCGGTAAAAAAATATGATTCCATAATTGAAAAGAAGCTATTTTTAAAAAGTGATCATTGAATATTTGTCCACATCAAAGGGTTCTCCCAATTGATTATAGAAGGCTAAGCCATAATGTTGTTTAAATGATGCCAGACCCTTTTCGGTCATGTGTGGTAATACCAGGCTCCAGATGACTTTTTCAGCATCTGCTACCGGTTTTTGACCCCGACTGATCTGCTGGGACAACCAGTAG
>JAHHJQ010000094.1 GCA_018680005.1 Bacteroidia bacterium
TGCATGAAATGTAAAAAGATCCCCATTTGATAGCGGTGGATAAAATGGCTGGGCCTCTTTGTGTCGACCTCCGATCATCCATCCACGGACTTTCTTGCCATCGTATAGCGGAATACCAACAGCAAAGGGTAGTTCCAGGGAGTGCAACAGTTTTCCAATTTTTTCTTCCGGACGTGATGCTTTGTTTACTAGTATGTGCTCCTCATGGAGAAGGGTAGCGTCATCAAAGGATTGGCTTTTCAATTGTGCAATCTGTTCAGTATTATAACCCAGATGCCATTTTGCCAAAAGTGGCTCGTCGTTCTCCCTCCAAAGGATTACGGCTTTATCCATCTTGAGCGTGGTCAGTATCAGGTGCAAGGTTTGTTGAAGTAATTCATCCAGATCTACCTTTGTACCAATGACCTTATGCAAAGAGGAGAGGATGGAAAATCCATCATTTTTCTGCTGTAGTTCCCGTTTGAGCAAGATCATTCGCGAGTCTACCAGGATATTGTATCCCGCTACTTCGTCGGACAACTTTTTATAATAGGCTACGGCCCGCTCCATCTCCTGCAGTTCTTGCTGCAATTGATCAGTTGTCAATTTTCGTGATGGATCGTTCAATCTCATGCTTGATTCTTTTCGCTAAAAAGGCAAAATATACCTGTCCAATCCAGTACTTCGAGCTTGCCATTCACCTTCGCCAGTTCACCGGCTTCGTAGATCCCCAATAATGGAAATCGATCTTTTATTGCTTTTCGCACATAATAGGCATCTTCCTCAGAATTTTCTGAATATGCAGCTGCTCTTCCAGCGCAGTTCAGATACAACGCAAAAATAGGCTTTCGATTTCTGGCCTCCACTTCATTAATGATATCTCTTGTTTGCTGTTCTACATATGCCATTTCAAACCCTCTACGCATTAGTTGTACCTCGGTGCCTTGGACCATGTCAACCTCTGCCATTTTCAATCCTCCTTTTTTTCTGTCTATACCAACACACATTCTATTGACATAATCCTGTGCGTTGAAATCAGCCCATTTGTCTCCATAGTTTTTGCCCATTGTTACAAAGAACTTCAATTGTTGATAATTGCCAGCGAGCTCCTCGCCAAAGAATCTATTAAGAAAATCCATGACCGGTACTTCGTTGAGTTCTAAAATGGTCGCACCATCGGATTTAGTGACCGTATGATAAGAGCTTGCTGGCGTACACCCATGCATGACCTGGACATCCATTTGGATATCGCCTTTGAATATGATGGCGCTGGCAGAGTTTTGTACGATATCTTTTTCAAACCATTGATAGGTAGGTTTGAAGCTCATATCACCTAGAAATCGTGCACCTGCAACATTTGGCCAGGTTGGCAATACCTCCTCCATTCCCTTAAGAAAGGGAGTGCCATAGTTCATCTGAAAGTATCCTTTCTGGCGGTTTACAGCATCAAAAAAGACAAGCATTTGAATGTCTTCAGGATATTTTTTCTCTTTGATTTTTTCGGCAAGTCTTTTACCTGTCTCATATTCGTTGAAGGCGATACCTTCTTCCATGAGCATCTCAATCTCAACTGTATCAGACTGGAAGACACCGACTACTGCTTGAAATCCATCATAACCTGTATGGTGATTGTCTATGGCCCCATTGGTAAATCCACCGACAAAACGACTTTCACCAATGACATTCTTTACACCTTCCGTTAATTCATGCGGATCGTGTCGTGAAGTACAAAATAGAAAACATACCTGTATCTGATTTTTCTGAAGCCCAGCACTATTCAGGGCGTGCGATGCCGCTTCTATTCCACATTGGAAAGAGTTATTGCTCTCAGAGTATCCAACACCAAAAACTGACATTTAAGAAAGATAAGGTCTACTTATCAGATGTCTATCAAAATCCATGGGGATTATTCCATGATTTCAAATTCCGTGGTCACCTTAAGGGGAAGTTCGATCGTATTCTTAATCGGTGACTTTTTGTCCAGTGTTTCTTTTGACTTGGTCAATTGTTCAAGTGAAGCACCATCCTTTCCTTTCAACTTCACCTTATAGTGCAGATCAAGAGGTCCGTTTGGTTTGGTTCGATCCAAACCTAGAACACCATGGATGTCAAAATTCACATCGACTTCTACCTGGATTTCCTCCAGGTCTGTTCCAAATAAAGCAGCATTTGTAGCAATGCCGGCAGTCAAACATCCACATAGGGCAGAAGCTATATACTCTACAGGATTTGGATGCTCGTCTTTCCCTCCAAGAACACCTGGTTCGTCTACGATTAGCTTAAAATTTCTTTCTGCTGGGCGGATATTTTGTCCGTTTGAGTGCAATTCTGAAACGGTTACTTCAGCTTGTGTTCCACCCAACCATTTTGATTTGGCTTTGAATTGAACATTGGCTACAGCAGGATCATCTTTGATAGCAGTAACGAGTGCATCGATGTTATCTAACATGACGCCATTCTTGACATTTCCCATTTTGGTAATTTTAAGAGTGAGTGATTTACCAAAAATAGATATTTCCCAATCCTGTGATAATAATATTTCATCTATATTTAGAAATCCTCACAGAATCAAAATCAAATGAGTAAAAAATCTAACCCTGTTGAGATCTTCAAAGATCTTGGTATCGAGCTATCTGACCTGAAATCACCACTTACTGATACAGATGTGCAGGAACTTGTCAATGAACTCTACGGATATTTGAAAGAAGCCAGTGAGCTCGAGCACCTGCTAGCAATGCAATATTTATATGCGGCCTTTTCGTTGAAGAAATATCCAGAAGAATTTGACGATTATCCCAATGCTGATCCTAAAATCAATGAAAAACGAATCGCCCAATTGGAAGTTATTCGAAGATGGGAAGCCGAAATTCTCTATGTGTCCCGACAAGAAATGGAACATCTGAATCTGGTTCAGAATCTTATGGTCATACTCGGCATGCCGCCTTATTTGTTTCGACCTAACTTTCCAGTTCCGGCTACGAATAGTGTCGTAGGCAAACCGATCAATCTCATGCCTTTTGATCAGCATGCTATTGAGATTTTCAGATATTGGGAAAAACCAGATAGTATTGTTCTTCCTGATCCTTTTGGTTCCGAAGATATCCCTGGAGCTATCCGCAAGATGGCTGCAGCCATAGCACATCCTACTGAGGCTGTTAAACATGATCAGGATGAGACCAGAAAAGAAGCATGGCAAAGAGTTATTGCGATTGTTTCAGGTAATGCCTCTGCTCCTGTTCAATTCAAGAGCATTGAGGAATTGTATGAATATATCTGGCTCTTTTTTGCCGTCCTGTTTGAACTGAGATTGATAGACGGCAAAAATCTGATGAAGGTATCAGAAGAGCACTTTGGGTTCAACATTACACTGGATACCATAGTGGATGGAAAATATTTCGAATATGTGGATACCGTTATCACAAGAATCGTTTCAGAAGGGGAAGGAGTTTGGGGTGTGCCGCCACCACTGGATAGTCATTTTACTGTATATCAGAAAATACTGGATGGAATCCTTCTAGAAAAGCAAAATGCAGCCCCTGCGACTTTCTCACCTGCATTGCCAGTGGTTTGGAATCCGGGAACAACACAAAATCAGGATTTACATCAAGTCCCTTTAGCCCAAGGGGCCTATGATCCAGATGTGCATCCCATTACTCCAATTACAAATACGGTGACCATAGATGCTATAAAACTCTTCAATATGGGATATGATGTGTTGATCAAGATGCTCAATGGATATTTTGCGGATTACTCAATAGATCAGACAACCGGAATTCGTCCTAAGGAAATCAATGCCTTTTTCAGGACTTCATTTTATCCGTTTATGACCATGATCTTCAGACCATTGGGAGAGATCATTTGTCGCTTGCCAGTTGATGATAATTATCTACCAGTACCGGGAAAGGTTCCTCCTCAGACAGCCGGTCCAAATTTCTTGTTTGAATTAGCACAAAGCGCGTCCACAGCAGAAAAACTTGCGCATACAGCGGTATTAGATGATTCTCATGCCTTCGTTACCATTTTTCAGAATATGGCCGACTTGGCTGGGAAACTAAAAAAG
>JAHHJQ010000264.1 GCA_018680005.1 Bacteroidia bacterium
AATGAATGCGAATTCAATCCATATACCGCAGGATATTTTAATGAGTTTCGACCACAATCGAGCTACGTCTACTATGAAGATAGATCGCCATCTGTACTACCGGTCAGTAACACCGGCATGCGTATCAAAGATGAAGGATATATGCAGTCCTTTTCCCCGTATTGGGAAAGAAGTAATGAAGTCTGGGTGCAGAATGATTCAGACAATTCTCGATGGACATTTACAAATAAGGTATCAGAATATGATTCTAAGGGTAATGAAGTAGAAAATATTAATGCGATTGGCATTTATTCGGCTGCACAATTTGGATATAAGGATGCCTTGGCAACAGCTGTTGCAAATAATGCGGAGTATAAAGAGATATTCTTTGAAAGTTTTGAAGATCATGTATTCGAAAATGACTGTGAAACAAGACCTCTAGTTGCTGGTCTCAATTTGTATGACGCCTCTGAAAACATTCCGGAATTGTCTGACAATGTAGCCCATACCGGAAAACATTCATTGAAATATACATCTCAAAAATTCTATTATTTGACCCTGGCTCCTGCATGTAGCCCATGCTATGAAACAAGTAAAGGTGGTTCATTGACATTTACGAATGTTCCAGACGATATTACCGTAAGTTGTCAAACCGTTCCCTCACCGGCATCACCAATGGTCAATATTGCAGACAATTGTGCTACAGTTGGAGACATCACCTTTCAAGAAATAAGAACCAATGGCTCATGTCCTGGCAATTATACTCTTACCAGAACATGGTCTGCAGTTGATGATTGTGGAAACTCTGGACAAGTTAGCCAGGTGATCACCGTTTCGGATGTTGAAGCTCCAGACCTCATAGGGATTCCACCTAACCTGGAGGATGTTGATTGTTTAGCTATTCCTGACCCAGATCCAGGTGTAATTGCCATTGACCTTTGCGATCCGAATCCAGTTTTACTTTTTGATGAAATTCTATTACCACCTGGAGCCATTAATTGCCAAATGCCCTATACAATAGTTCGGACATGGACAGCAATCGATCATTGTGGCAACCAAGCAAGTGCTGAACAAACCATTGTTGTAAATATCGGTCAACGCCTTCAGGATGGCAGTACTGGAAATAAGGTCACCGCTTCAAAAACGAGCACAAATCCAATAAGGACTTCCGAGATAAAAAGGACTAATGGCCATAGCGATACCAGGATCCAAACATTCGCAGCCATAGATCGAGACCACGAATACTATCGATATACCGATGAGCAATCGGATATACCTTTTGTCAATACGTGCTCTGCTTGTTTGCCATCATTCATGCCATATGCGGGGAAATCATATGTCCTCTCTGCCTGGATTGCCAACGATGAGTCCATCGCTTCTGGGATTATTCCAAAAGGTAGAATTGAAATAATGAATGAGGACAATAGCATTATTGCGACATTCAATGCAAAGGGACCGGTAGTGGAAGGCTGGCAAAGAATCGAATCAAAAATTGTTATTCCAGCAAACTCATCATCAATAGGCCTTCGGATTGATACTGAAGGTTCTGACCTCTACCTCGACGACTTTAGATTTCATCCTTTCAGATCCAATATGAACAGCTACGTGTATGATCCATTTAGCCTGAGACTGATGGCGACTTTGGATGAAAATAACTATGCAAGCTTTTATGAATATGATGATGAAGGCATCCTGATTAGGGTGAAAAGAGAAACAGAAAAAGGCATTGCAACTGTTCAGGAGGGTAGAACAGTACTGAAACCAAATAATGCAGACAGATAATTAATCAAGATGGTATCAAAAGATATAATTAGAAGGGTGAAAATTTCACATTCCTATAGACTGTAACACAATCCGATCCCCGCAGTCTTATCCAATTCTCCGATTACAATACAAATAACTAGAACCAATAAGTATTCTAAACGAAATGCTGACACACAAATCATTGGAATATTGGATCAAGACATTGATTGTCGTTTTGATTGCCATCAGTGGTAATATCTCAAACATCCATGCCGGTGAAGAACGCTACAGCAATTATATTGACGTCGAACCGGGTCAGGCCAACGATACTATCATAGTCATTGATGATAGATTTGGGAATCAATCTGAATGGAGTCAAATAGAACAGACTGCATTTGTAAACAATCTTCTCCTTTTTGAAGTCAATGAACATGGCGGAAAAATGATTTCTGCACCTTCTACTTTTACCGTGAATATTGAAATAGGCTTGTGGCTAGCAGATGATGATCCAATGAAAGAGCCTTCGCAAATAATGCTGGAGACCTTATCCTTTAAATATGATCCTAATGCTACAGCTGTAACACCATATCAATCATTTGAGCGCTATACCAATGGGCATAAGATGCGTATCGTTATCAAGAGCGTATTATCTAGTTCTGGAGGAGTGGATACGGCTCCGGATCTAAGAATATCTGGAGAAATTCACCTGAACCGATATTATCATTTCGATAATGATGACTATCCTTTATTTAACAATTTACCACATGCTGCTGAAGTATCAGACCAATTTCTGGTGTC
>JAHHJQ010000288.1 GCA_018680005.1 Bacteroidia bacterium
CATGAGATGCCAATGGTATAAGTGGGCAAGCACATCACGGATATTTCTGTTGAGGGTGCCCTTCGGAAATTTAGCTTTCTGCACATTCGAAGACAAGCTATCGATATATGTATTGAGCTTATTAAAATTTTCTTGGCTCAATTGTAGCAATTCGGGTTTTGATTTGGGTCTAGCCATAACAAGATTGTTTTGAATTCACATATAGGTTATAAATTCGTAGAGAAACATAAGTCATAACCTGAAATCCTTCATTGATTATGGTTGAGAATGATTTGATTTTAGTTGTGGAATTGCCGTTTTTTAAACTAGTCGTCTAACGTGATTCTCGTTGAAGATGCTTCGAAATGATTGAACAAGACAATATTTCCTGTTATCAATAGAAATCCATAAATGCTATCCTCCATAGGGATAGTACCCATTCTGATACCAAAATTTTCTGCATCATTATACCAGACAATTGGGGCTTCGATAAATGACCCAGTGAGTATCCCGTTGCTTAGAAAGAAAAATGGAAGAATAGCAAAATAGGAAAGGAAAAGATGTGATATTGATATTTTCTTCCAGTAAATATATAATAGGAATGCAAGTGTAAAAATTCCTGTAAAGAACGTATACTTCTGATCAAAACCCACAGCAATAAATATCAGTGAAATTATGGAAAATATAACAAGTAATATTCGGTTGTACTTTTCTAATGGGTCGGTTGGAAAGAGGTATTTAAATGAAAAATATGTAAATACACAGGCATACGGAATACATAAAAAAAATAGTATTTCTTCTAAAGGAAGGTTGATAATATCAATGCCAACCAGGTAATCCTGATTAAAACCCCATACTCCTTTTTGTGTAAATGCTATATCCCATATTAGAAATGGAATGGTAACTAATATTGCTGATTTAATAAATGATTTCCATTTCTTAAAAAAGGGCCATGGCTTATAAAAGCTTGCGATAAAAGGAATAAGAATGCAAAAGAAGTTAACAAGTAAATAGGTGTATGACTTCATTTGCGTGCATATTCTCTAAAATACTTTCGAGGCACGAAAAGCATCCCAAAACATTCTCCTTCTTCTTTACCTAAATGTTTGTGATGCACTTTGTGTGCCTTTCTTAGGGCCTTCAGATATGGGGATTTAATGTTGTTGAACCATTTGAACCTCCGGTGGATGATCACATCATGTACAAGAAAGTAAGATATGCCATAGAGTAGAATTCCCAGGCCTACAAAAAATTTATAATTCAATACCGGAAATGATCCATAAAGGAATAATAGAATACTTGGAACAGCAAAGATTACAAAGAAGAGGTCATTTTTTTCAAATATGCCTTTGTACTTTGGCTGATGATGATCTTCATGCAAGTACCATAAGAATCCGTGCATTACGAATTTGTGGGTACACCAGGTCACCATTTCCATTATTACAAAGACCCCTATTGTGATTAGTAGATAATATATGTATGTCATCATTTCGAATTTAATTCAGAAATGGTTTGTTGAATTTTGTTCCTGTAATCCAGTGATAAATCTGCATTGTCTACATGGCTCTCGACGAATGATTTATCCTCAACTATATTTTTTCGATACCCTAAGAATCCTGGAGTATTGATTTGAGTAATAAGGCGAATATATCGTCCTTCGATATTATCTGGATTGTCTTTAATATAAGCTTCCAACATTTTTTTACCGGAAATAAAATATTGAAATTTTTTATGTGGAAAAAAAGAATATTTCGCTTGGAGCATGGTAGCGGAAGCCAAATAAGGTCTCATTTCGTCACAGTGATCGTTTTGGAATGTATCCAGAAAACTGGTCAATTCGTCTTTTGATTCAATAGTAAAATATAAATCTTTAAACTGAGCAAATCCTGTACAAGGCGGTTGAAATGTACTTAAAATAAAACAGATACTTATAGCTTTAAAGAACATTGAGTTTATATCTTATGATTGCTTTATTGAGCAAATAAAATTTCTTGTAATTGGCTATCCTTACACGATTCTTTAATATTTCGTGCGTATTTGTCAGTGCAAGTTTTTTGAGCAGATTCAGATAATATTTATATGCCACATATACCCCTAGTCTGCAATTTGTTGGAAGTTTTTTAATTCCTTCAAGTGCGACTTTAAAATCTTGTCTTATCTCTTCAATAATTTCTCTTTTTTGGTTTTCATTGAGTTGACTAAAATCAACACCTGGGAAATATGATCGTCCTAACAGGTCGATATCGTCCTTCAAATCTCGTAAAAAATTTACTTTTTGAAATGCAGACCCTAATTTAACTGCAAAGGGCTTCAGTGTATTATAGGTATCCTCATCACCAGCAACAAAAACCTTTAGACACATAAGACCGACAACATCTGCAGATCCATAAATGTAGGTCTTGTATTCTTCAATGGTTTCATAGTTGGCCTTTGTCAAGTCCATTTTCATACTTTCGAGAAATGATGCTACCAACGAATGCAATTTGTACTGATTGACTACTTTTTGGAATGCATTCAATATGGGGTTTAGGCTGATACCTTCATCTACTGCCTTATAATAATCATCAATGAAATTTAATAACAGATCCTTTTGGTCATAATCACCAAAACTGTCTACAATTTCATCGGCATATCTGACAAAACCGTATATGGCGTAGATCTCCTGTCTGATAGACTGGTGTAGTAACCGAATTCCTATTGAGAATGAAGTGCTATACTCGTTGGTGACCAACTTACTGATCTTAAAGCTCGATTCATCAAAGATGGCTTTCATTCGTATTTTTTGATTAACTGACTGACAATTTTACCCGAAATAATACTTGGAGGTACTCCGGGACCTGGGACTGTTAATTGCCCCGTAAAATACATATTCTCTATTTTTTTGCTTTTTAATTTTGGTCGTAATATATGAGTTTGTAGCAATGTATTGGCTAAGCCATAAGCATTTCCCTTATAAGAGTTGTAATCCGATATAAAATCGCGTACACAATAGCTTTCATAAAATATTATGTCCTGTTTCAAATCCTGATCAGTCAGACGCTCGAGATGTGCAATGATCAAGTCGAAATACTTTTTTCTAATCTCGTCAGTATCTTCTAGATTAGGTGCTATTGGAATCAGGATAGTTGCAGCTTCTTTGCCTTCCGGTGCCATCTTAGCATCGGTAATACTGGAAAAACTACCGTAGAAAAGTGGATCTTCCGGCCATTCCGGTTGATCATAGATCGCCTCGGCATGTTTTTCAAATTCAGCTTCAAAGAACAATGTATGATGAGCGACGTTCTTAAGCTTCTTATTGAATCCGATGAAGAAGAGCAATGCTGATGGGGCAAATGTCCTTTTGCTCCAATACTTTTCCGAGTACTGTCTTGCTCCTTCTTTCAACAGGGACTCTGTATGGGCATAATCTGCACCGCTAAGCAGAATATCACATTCAAATTCACCTTTAGAAGTTCTTATCGCTTTTACCTTCTTATTATTGGTTTGTATTTCCTGGACTTCGGTGTCAGTTTGGATGTGCACTCCAAGATCTTTTGCCAGTTTGACCATAGCTTCAACGACCTCGTACATTCCACCTTTGGGGTGCCATGTGCCCAAAGCGAAATCAGCGTAATTCATAAAATTGTAAAATGCCGGTGTAGTGCTTGGCTTTGCTCCCAGGAATAGCACTGGAAATTCCATAATCTTCTTTAATCTTGGATTCTGAAAATAGGCAGCGACCTGACCTTTAATGGTTTTGATAAATAGGTCGAGTTTACCCACGGTTTTCAGATTGATGATCTCCATCAGATTTTCACCGGGCTGATAAACCAAATCCTGTATGGCAAGCTCGTAATTCTTTTTGGCATTGGAAATGAACTGCTCCAACTTGTCTGAACTGCCTTTTTCAATGGATTCAAAGATGGACTTGATATCATCTAAGTTGTCCGGTAGGGAAAGACTATCGTTGGCGCCAAAATAAACTTGATATCCAGGATTCAATCTGTTGAGGGTATAGAAATCCGAGACTTTCTTACCGAAATCATTAAAAAAAGCTTCAAAAACATCAGGCATCCAGTAGAATGTGGGTCCAATATCGAATGTGAACCCGTCCCTTTTTAACTGTCTGGCCCTGCCACCCAGTTGTACATTTTTTTCAAACATGTGCACATCATACCCGGCTTGCGCCAGGTAGCATGATGCCGCCAGGGATGAAAATCCAGATCCTATGATGATTACCTTTTTATTCATTTACTGTAAATGTTGAAATGATTATCGGGTGAAGATACCCGAATAAGCCTCTGGTTTTATAGTATAACTGAGAAGCCTGGGATATAACCGCACCGGAAAAGATTTGTTCGACTGAAGAACAGAGTATCAATGTTCACAGAAGTGTGCGTTTCATGGGGCGAGTCAGGCATGTTGGACCACCACCTCCCTTACTGCTAATTTCATTTCCTTTGTAAGTGGTTACCACACCTCCGGCAGTTATTATTGCATCTCTGGTTTTTGGATTGCCTTCTAGCATTATACATTTTCTTGGAGCCAGTGCAAGAACATTGCATCCCATTGATTCAAACTCGTCTTCTGGAACTTCTACGAATAGAAATCCTCTATCCTTCAAATCATTCCTAAATTGAATTGGCATCAAAGGGGAATAGACGACAGCAAGATCTTTGTCAACTGGGCTCAGAATGGACATGAGGTGAAAAACATCCTGTGATCCTTTATAGTGGGGTAATTCTGCAACGACTACTTCTATACCTTTGGGTTCGAGAAGGTTTTTTAGTTGACGAATACCTTCATGGTTCGTTCGATACGTATGACCAACAGCAAGAGTATTTTCATCCAACCAGGTTACATCACCTCCTTCCAAAGTTCCTGGTGCCTGAATTTCTCCGAGGATAGGAATTTTATGGGCTTCGAATACTCTTCTTTGAGCTATGGGCTCGTGCAATCTTTCGGATTTACCCATTCTGCAAATGATCATACCAAAATCCGTGGCTATAGAAGCATCACGACAATAGATCGAATCAATATTGACTTCTTCATCTACCGGGAAATTGTAAATCTTAGCTCCTGAATCACGAATGATATTAACCAGACCATCATACTCTTCCAGAGCATTAGCATAATTTGGTTGAGATAGATAATTCAAATTATTCCATTGATCTCTGACTTGCTCCACCGAAATATAGGCATGCTCTGCAGATTTCATAAAAACTTCCTTGAGAGGGAGATACTCCGAATGATGCGTAACATAGCCAGAATGGGTATTATCGACATTCTTATTTTGGCTGTGATACA
Organism: Bacteroidia bacterium; assembly: GCA_018680005.1. GTDB lineage: Bacteria > Bacteroidota > Bacteroidia > Chitinophagales > Saprospiraceae > HDS-20. The sequence goes on from JAHHJQ010000288.1 coordinate 5,266, forward strand.
TGTCCCAGGTAATATAGTAACCGGCGTGATCTCCTTGGATAGGTTTAGTCATCGTGAAAAGTTTTGCGCCTTGCAGGTTGTAATGAATTGTCCACAAGCGGATCTAAAAAATTGACCTCAGATAGTGCTTTAAGATTGCATTTCAACTTTCAGCAATGCTTAGATCTTTAGCTTTTACCAAAAGCAATATAATTTAAGTGTTCAGCACCAGTACCACAACAACCCCCAAGCACTTTAACGCCATATCTTTTGTTTAATTCTAACATTGCATTGCCCCATTCAGAAATATCATCCACTTCCAGATGTTCAGCACTATCTAAATCACAATGGTCCAATGAAGAAGCATTAGCCAGATAACCAATCAGTCTTTTAAAGACTTCATGTGGTTGCTGATTGGCACAGAGAAATGTGGGGTAAGCACAATTGATCATATACCCCAGGGGTTTTGGGGAAGTGCCTTTATCGACTTTCAGAATGGCCTCATGGAGCGGCGTGCCGTCTAGTAAACGCCCATCCCTGGCGATCACGAAACTGATGAAATAGGGTATTGAGGATTTTGACAAAGCACTTGCAATGCCTATCGCTTCCTGTAAATTGGGCAAAGTCTCTGCTATTAGAAAATCAACACCACCTTTTACGAGTTGATCAATTTGCCAGGTATGATACTGTTCAGCCTCTTGTAATGAAAGACTTTCTTCCGGTTGGTAACAGTCATTTTTGCAACCAATTAATCCGCCTATTTTGATGTTGTCTGCGAATGACCCCCTAGTTGCTCTAATTTCTTTGATAAAATCTACACCATGAATATTAATGGACGGGTCTACTCCTGAAGTTTTGACACGATCTTTATCTGCTCTCCAGGTAGGTGTGCAAATGAAAATTGGAGTGCCGGCTTTTTCGGCAATATCGATATATTCATCAAAGATCTGTTTCATGGCTATTCTGCCATTCTTCTCGTAGATCAGAGGTGTATGGAGGAGGGTAGGATGCAATTTCAGTTTTTCAGATCTTCTGAGCCGCTCAATGACAGCACCCTCCATTAGAACTAGCTCGTGGGTTTTTATTAGCTCTTCTATGTCCATTGCGCTCTAAACATCAGTTGTATTCAATTCTGCTTTTCCGATTTTTCCTTTTTGCCAAACAACTCCTTAAAGTCAATTTCGGCATTGATTATATATATCGGCGGGTTAAAGGCTTTCCTTATCTGTTCATCAGCGGATAACAGGTACCGGTAGCCAAATCCTCCAATCAGATATAACCATGGCAATGCTTTGAATTTCGCCTTGACAGAATGTTCCACCAAAGTTTTGTTTTCCTTCACTTTTCGCTCCATTTCATCTTCGAGCACATAGATATTCACCCTCCCCAGACCAAACTGATTATTGAAGGTCAGCACCCATTTTTCATTTTCAAGAAAGGTATATTCTCCAAAGATTGAAACATACTTGAATCCAACTTCTGCAGGTAATAATTGCGGAGGTGACACGCTGTCATCCACATAATCTATCTCCACCCGTCTCCCTAAGAAATTGAATAGTCTTGATTTGTAAAATCCAACACCTGCTTCAAATTTGTCATTAACGGGGTATCCAATTCGACCGCCAAAAATACCGACTGATTTTTTTTCTATAAAGGTTTGACGTGAGTCCAACTGGAGCTTTATGTTGAATCCCTTTTTTTCTTCTTCTGCTTCTTCTTGTCCATAACTATGAAAAGCGACTAAACTCAGTAATAGTAAAAGCAATGTTTTGAAGTAAGAAACTGGATGCATGCGCACACTGGATTTGAATAAGAAAAGAAGATTAAATCGCATCAGGAAGGTTTGAAGACCACTTTGCAAGTTGGACATACCAATTGTTCATCCTGATCTTTTACGAGTCTGATCCCACCAAGGTTTTCTTTGGCATATGCCTCTATCCAACCCGTCTTTGCGCTGATGTTCTGAGCGCTGATTCCTTCATTCAATATTGCTTCATAGAGATGGCCTTCATATTGCTGTCTTCCCCAGCAGTTGGGACAGTATCCTTTGGGTTTATCTTTTTTATTGTCTGAGAAAAAACCTTTGATTGTTTCGACTAAGTTCATTTTCTAGAATTCGGAGTGGACAAATAGCTATTGCTAATGTAATGTTGTTCCGGGACTTTGATAAGACGTGGTGCTTCTTTTCACCCCGGTAGTCCACCTTAAGTGATCCAAGTCACAAAAGTTCCGATCTGTTCTGATGAACTTTGTTGATGATTTAAATAAGGTATTATGAAATTACTTGGATTAATTGGCGGCACTTCCTGGCATTCCACAGAAGTCTATTACCGACTGATCAACGAGAAAGTGGGTTCGATTATAGGCACGGATTCAAACCCACCCTTACTGATGTATAGCATGAATATTCAATTGATGCGATCCGGGGACAGGGAATCAATCAATGCTGAATATTTACGTGTAGCCAGGATGTTGGAGCAAGCGGGAGCTGAGGCCATCATCATATGTGCGAATACTCCACACATGGTTTACACATATGTACAACCCAAGATTAGTATACCTATATTACATATTGCGCATGCTGTAGGTCAGCAGGCTTCTAGAGTAGGCTTGAAACGGTTGGGGCTTTTAGGTAACAGACCCACGATGACTAAAGGGTTTATACAGCACTATCTGGATGAGCATTTTGGAATCAGTGTATCCACACTTCCTGAGAAATTTGTAGAACGGTCGCATCAATATATTTCAAAGGAATTAACACAAGGAATCTTCTCAGATGATGCCAGAGATTTCTATCTATGTCAGATTTGTAGATTTAAAGAAAAAGGTATGGATGGGGTAATCCTTGGATGTACAGAGTTGCCCATTCTTCTTGAGAAAGAAGCAGCTGAACTTCCAATGATTGAAACCACTCAATTACATGCTCAAATGGCTGTTGATTTTATACTTTCTGATTGACGAAAATCTATTGTGGACCTGATTTTGATCAGGTTTAGATTTATCGGATGGAAGTAATTTCGTAACCAGAATATATTTATAATTTGATATGCAATTAATAGAGTTTATTTCACAGCCCTGGCATTGGGCTGTTTCTGGTTCTGCTATAGTCGTTATCATGTATTTGCTGCTGTGGTACGGTGAAGAATTTGGTGTTTCATCCAATCTCAGAACATTGTGTACCATGATGGGTGCTGGCAAAAACTGTGATTTTTTCCAAATCAGTTGGCGTAACCAACTTTGGAATTTAATTTTTGTTTTTGGGGCTATTTTCGGTGGTTTTATTGCCGTCCAATATTTAGCCAGCCCTGATCCTGTGCAGATTTCCGAAGCTACACAGTCCTATTTATCTTCTGAATTGGGCATTTCTACCCCGCAGCAGATTGATGAGGGTTTGGGGTATGTCCCCAAAGAAATTTATGGTAGCGTGGGCAATGTAACGAATCTGTTTATCCTGGTTCTTGGTGGTATACTAGTTGGATTTGGCGCAAGGTATGCAGGTGGCTGTACTTCTGGTCATGCGATCAGTGGATTGAGCAATTTGCAGCTTCCATCTTTGATTGCGGTTATAGGTTTCTTCATTGGAGGACTGCTTATG
>JAHHJQ010000290.1 GCA_018680005.1 Bacteroidia bacterium
TGGAAGGACTATCCGGATTATGGTAAGTTTAAAACCGGATATATTGGTCTGCAGGATCATGACAGCCCACTGTGGTTTAAGAATATAAGAATTAGAAGAATAATAGCTCAGTAGATGGCATCAATGAAGAAGAAAGACAATAGTCGACGTAAGTTTATCAAGCAGGGTCTGATGGCTTCATCGATTATTATCGTTCCGCGACATGTACTCGGGGGCTGCGGATATACTGCACCCAGTGATCAGTTAAATTTAGCAGCCATTGCCTGTGGTGGTAAAGGTCGCAGTGATATTATGAATGCTGCTGCAGGTAAAAGCGAACGTGTAATTGCACTATGTGATGTGCATACCAGAGCCAAAAATGGAGTGAGCGATACAGTCAAGAAATTTTCAAAGGCCAACTTTTATCAGGATTTTCGGGAAATGCTGGACAAAGAAAAGGATATTGATGCGGTCACCATTGCTACACCCGATCATATTCATGCGCCAGCAGCCGTTCGGGCTATGCAACAAGGCATGCATGTCTATATTCAAAAACCATTGACCCATAATATTCGGGAAGCAAGAATGCTCACCGAAATGGCTAGAGAAAAGAAAGTCGTGACACAAATGGGCAATCAGGGCGCTTCTAATCCTTATCAGGTTGACATCCAGGAATGGATTAATAATGGCACCATTGGTAAGGTGTCCAAGGTATATGTCTGGACCAATCGACCGGTTTGGCCACAGGGTATCCGGATTCCTGATGCTGCTCCGAAACAAAAACCCGGCAATCTGAACTGGGATCTCTGGCTTGGACCTGCGAAAAAAATTCCTTATACCCCAGGATTGCATCCTTTCAATTGGCGTGGATGGTGGGAATATGGCACCGGAGCCCTGGGAGATATGGGGTGTCATATCATAGATATCCCTTTCAAAGCACTCGGATTAAAATATCCAACAGACGTTGAATGCAGTCTAGGCACAGTGTATAGAAAGATGTGGACGCCGGAATTCTTACCAGAAAGCTGTCCACCTTCGTCCATGATCACCTTGCATTTTGATCCAACTCCAAAGAACAATACAAGATTGGAAATGACATGGATGGATGGAGGTATTCGTCCGCCACATCCTGATCTTATCCCTCCCGATGACGATATCGGTGGACCCGGAAGCTATAATGGCATTTTGATTATCGGAGAGAAAGGAATCATATCATCAGACGAAAAGGCGAGAAGTGTCAAGCTATATCTTGAAGGAGAAGAACCATTGGAATTACCGAGGGTCAACAGTGAACCTGAATATGGTCATCACCAACAATGGATTAAAGCATGCAGAGCCGGGTACGATAGCCCGGAACATAAGGCATTGACTTCTTCATTTGACTACGCAGGCCCACTTACTGAAACTGTTCTAATGGGGAATCTGGCCATAAGGAGTTATAATCTTGTCAAGGAAGGCAAAAAAGGACAACGAGAGTTTTATGGTCGAAAGAAGTTACTTTGGGACGGAGACCAGATGCGAATTACCAATCTTGAAGAGGCCAACCAGTTTGTTCGAAGGGAATACAGACCCGGTTGGGAAATATAATTTTAGATAAATAGGAATTCATGGGAAAGAGAAGGGACTTTATAAAAAAAATTGGAATAGCAGGTGCAGCTGTAGCTGCCGGTTCTAATACTTTAATGTCATCGAATAGCACACCATTTGCGATTTTGAAAAGAGATCGATTATTCAATACTGATGAGACAGTCAATATCGCCCTCATAGGAGCCGGGGGAATGGGATCCGAGGATGCAAAGACTTGTCTCAAACATGACGGTGTAAAGTTGGTGGCTGCTTGTGATTTATATGAAGGCAGATTAGAAAAAGCAAAAGAAGAATGGGGAGAAGACATCTTTGTCACCAAAGATTATACGGAAGTACTTTCAAGGTCAGATGTCGATGCCGTGATCATAGGAACCTCGGATCATTGGCATAAGCAAATCTCAATCGATGCACTTTCGGCTGGCAAGCACGTCTATTGTGAAAAACCAATGGTGCATTCCATTGAAGAAGGACAAGAATTGATCAATACCTGGAAAAAATCAGGGAAAGTAATGACTGTAGGGGCTCAGGGCACCTCATCCGTTGGTAACGAAAAAGCGAAAGAATTGCTTGCAGAAGGGGCGATCGGTAAGCTAAATTTTGCTGAAGGATTTTGGGCGCGGAATTCTCCTGGTGGTGCGTGGCAATATCCAATTCCGGATGATGCTTCTGAAGATACGGTCGATTGGAAAAGATATATCTCCAACACTACACAAAGACCTTTTGATAAGCTACGGTTTTTCAGATGGAGGAATTATCGGGATTATGGAACCGGTATGTCCGGGGATCTTTTTGTGCACTTGTTTTCCAGCCTTCATTTTATCACTGGTTCCAAAGGACCGAATCAAATCTGTGCACATGGAGGACTCCGCTTCTGGAAGGACGGCCGGGAAGTACCGGATGTCATGATCGGGATGTTTCAATATCCTGATGTCGAAGAGCACGCGGGTTTCAATCTTTCACTCAGATGCAATTTTGTAGATGGCACAAGTGGAACGACTTACTTGAGGTTAGTCGGAAGTAAAGGTTCTATGGATGTGCAATGGGATAAAATTGTACTCAAAACCAACGAAGAACAATCAGCAGATGCATTTCTCGAAGGTAAATTGGAGGATCAAATGGATCAAGGACCCCGAAAGAAAATATTGCCCCCTAACGAGATCATATATGAAGTCGAAGAAGGGTATAAGGGCGCACATTATGACCATCATGGTTATTGGCTCGAAGCTATCCGAACTGGGGATTCAGTCGCACAGGATCCGGTATTTGGATTCAGAGCAGCAGCTCCAGCTTTGTTATGCAACGACAGCTACTTTGAGAAGAAATTTATCAATTGGGATCCCGTAAATATGAAATTGATCTAGTTCAAAGGGATACAATTCTAGTATTCGAATCCATTTTGGTTTGGAAACTTATAGTGATGACTAATCTATGATTTTAACCAAATTCCTGTTATTTACGGTTTAGTTTTATATTTTCGGTGCGAATCTTGCAGCAACCAGATGATTTTCAACCATTTATATAGGTATATTTTTATCTATGTGATCTTAAGTTTGCTGCTTGCGATACCACAATCTACTACTGGTCAGACAGGTGGCGAGCGCAAGCTATCTATTCTCTACACGGGAAAGAGTCTCGGTGTATTGGGGAATACTCGTTTCCAGGAAGAGCATGAATTAATTACTGAACAAGCCAATAAGGATAGTCTCGAATTCAAATTAGTTAGCCATGCTTGCTGGCGTTTGAAGGGCTTTACTATATTTCTTCCCTCTGATGAACCTCAGGGATCAGAATTAGAGTTGATCATCAATCAAAGAGCTTCGTGGGAATCACTGGACACCCTGGATGCGCTGGTTTCGAACGATGCCCTGCTTTTTCAGGATCCCGGCCGCGATAAGGTGGACATGATGCAGATGCTCAGAGAAAATCGTCGTTCATCCAGAGAGTTCCCGGACTTCAGGCCATCCAAAGTTCAGGTGTATAAAACCAAAATTGTTGTAGAAGAAGATACGATGAAATGCTTTATCGTACAGGAGGTTGATGCTATCTGGTCTTCAGATCCGGATCATTGGGAGGTTGGTGAGATTAACCGTGTTGATTTGGGTAAGAAAAGTCGACTTTTCGAGTTGCCTATCAATCATGGAAATTTCTCGGCAAGATCTACAGTCATCAAGGAGATTTTTGCCTCAGCCAAAAGCCGGCAAGGATTTATACTTGCAGATCTGGGACATCGGTACGGTGACTTTGATCTCACTCCGGAAGAAAGAGCATCGTTGGATTTCAAAGGATTGGATAGTCTGAACTACCAGATCGTCGTCCCTTACCAACAGGAATTGATAATAGGCAGTGAGGTGCTCAATGATATACGACGCAGACACAGTAGGATTCAAGTACTTACTGCAAATATTGAATCGGATATTCCGAATCTGTTCAAGAAAACACTTTTGGCAGAGTATGATGGAATGACAGTGGGCTTTATCGGGGTGACAGAACCGGAATTAAGAGATGAACTACCAAAAGAAGTGCTCTCACACTTCAAATTTCTTCCGCACCATGAGGCCCTCAAAAGTGCGGTGGAAGAATTGAATGAAAAAGATGTAGATCTGATTGTTGTCCTTTCGAACATGAGTGCTGCTCAAAATGCTGCTCTCGGCGAATCGGTTCGTGGTATTGATTTTATTATTGCGGATTTCCCTAAGAGCAATACCGTACACACTAATCCGGTATATCTGGATCAGCTGTCTGCGCAGACACCAAGACCAGGGATGCCTTATTATATAGCCCGCAGCAATGATTATAGCATGGCCGTAGGAAGGTTGGATATATTCTTTAAGGAGATTGAGAATTCTAATGCAGTGGACCTGGAATCTTCGGCACATCAACTCTATCCGGTCAATGACAGGATCTTGGGTGATACCAGTCTTATGATCAATCTGAAGCAAGATATCGAATTGATCAAAAGACCCAAAGGTGAATTGCTCTTTCCAGCTTTTGTGGACATTATAGAACAGGAACCCGATTTACAGAACTATGATGCAACAACTGAGAACGGCAGAATTTCGAAGGATCTCTGGGAGAAGTTTTTGGCTCGATTAGTTCGTAATGGTGCTCCGGCAGAATTATCCATCATTCGGAGGATCCCAAGTTTTCTTCCATTGATAGGAAAACTGCATGAACGAGAAGTCAGGTCGTGGTTATGGTTGGAAGATGAGATGGTCATGATGGATGTGCTCGGGAAAGATCTTGCGCGATTCCTGGAAGTAGAAATTGGTGATGAATACGAGACGAGCGGTATTCAGGGGTTTCCATTCAGAGGAAGAATGTTTTGGATGGTTATGGGGCGTCCTTTGGTTCCTAATGCATATTACCGTATCGTAACGACTGACGTCATTAGCGACGGCGTAGCCAGAGAATATTTGTCACGAGGGCTTCGGAGCCATCGCAAATTCATCTTGCAGGAAAATGGATCGCTGAGAGCAGATAACAATGGTGAATCGCTAAAATTCAGAGAATATGTACTTTCTGAGCTCAGACGTATCCGGGCCAAGGGTAAAGGGAAGACACATCACAAAAATATCGCGGCAATCTTAAGACCTGATCGACCATTTGAGCGATTGGTGACGTTAAATTTTGCGCGACCAACATTGTGGTCCTCGATCAATCAATCCTTCAAAAGCGATGGTTACGAATCCGTTCCGGAAAGTCGGATTCTTTCAGACAACTCGCTGGTTATCGGTGCAAACGGAGGTTTAGTGATGACACTGGATCAAGAGAAGTCTTCATGGGATGTAGGTTTCAATTTTGCCTTTGCGGAACAAAGTGCGGATGTCGGTGGTTCGGAAAGACAAGTGACGGAGACCGCAGATGATATCAAAGCCAATCTTACCTATCGACTTAAGGGGAAAAACAGGAAGGCGCTACACCCCTTTCTTAGGGCAGAGTACGACTCTGAATTTACAGCCACAAAAAACTCTATAACAGGATTAAAGAATGCCCGCCAGGAAGTGGGAAGAGGAATACTTGGACTGGCCAAAATTCCAAATCTCAAATGGAGACGACTAGAGATTGGTTTTACAGCAGAAACTGATTTCTCCAACAACAACACACAATTAGGTATTCAGGGTCGCTCTCAAGCGCGTTTTCCCTTGAATAAGAGTTTTACCGTAACCTACGCATTACGAAATGACTTCAATTACTACTTTGATGCTCCCAATGACTCAGAACGTGACCTAACCTACAAATACAATATGGTACATGAATTACTGGTCCCGTTGTTTGGCGATATATCGCTGTCTGTTGCTGCTGACTTTTTCTTCTTTAAGGGCAAGGTAGAAATCAATCAGGATCCCGGTGTGAATATGTTGCTTAGGGTCGGACTCACCTATGACCGATTGTGGAAGCCTCGGTATCAGCCATTGTTCTAAAAGAATCTGCTCCTTATCTTTAGTCGTATCTTTCCATAATCGATTATCTTCAAAGTATGATCTGGTGGCAACGTCTCACAGCTTTATTTCAACCTGAACAATATCATGGATGGGGAAGAAAGCAGCGCTATTTCGAGGGATGGTACTACAAGCTGATTACTGCGGATCGAAGTAAAGCAATCGCTATCATTCCCGGGATTGCGATGGATGACGAGGGCAATCGGCAAGCTTTTATTCAGGTGCTGGACGGCGTCAAAAAAACAGCGGTTTATCACAAATTCGAATATGATAGTTTTCGAGTCAACACAAGTCATTTTGAAGTTCGGATTGGGGAAAACCACTTCACCGCAGATCGTATAGAATTGGTGTTACCCGAACTAAAAGGATCTATTCAATTTGAGAATAAGGTACCCTGGCCATCTTCGTGGTCGTCTCCCGGTATCATGGGCCCTTATGCATTCGTACCCTTTATGGAATGCTATCATGGGATCCTGAGTATGGATCATGATCTGATAGGAAATTTACGGATTCAAGGAGAAGAAATCCAATTTGATGGCGGCAAAGGGTATACAGAGAAAGACTGGGGGCATTCATTTCCCAGCGCATATATCTGGATGCAAAGCAATCATTTTTCACGTCCCGGGATATCCCTTAAAGTTTCAGTAGCGCGGATTCCATGGTTGAGGAGCGCTTTTACAGGTTTTATTGCAGGGCTTTGGCTGGACGGCAGGCTTTATCAATTCACTACCTATAACAATACCAAGCTGGTCAGATGTGCAATAAGTGCAGAGCGGGTGCAGGTGATTATGGAAAATAAGAAATATAGACTTGAAATCAATGCTCAACGTGAGGAAGCGACCGGACTTGCTTCACCAATACAAGGCATGATGGAAGGGCGCATCGAAGAAAGCCTGACTTCGTCTATACGGGTTGATTTAATCGATCTGGCGGCAATAAAGTCGGTATTTAAGGATACAGGGCATTGTGCAGGTCTGGAAGTTGCCGGCCAGATAGAACAGATAATAATTTGAGCGTTCCCATTATTTAGTCCTGTCAAATAGTTAATTTTCACCATGAGTGAATCACAACAGGTTAAGATCAATCAGACATGTGCCATCCTGATCGACGGTAATAATATTGAGATGAGCCTTCAATCTCTGACAGGACGAAAGAATGCGCTGTTAGACTTTGATAAGATCATCCCCAAGTTATTGGTCAATCGAGGATTGAATCGATTGATCTACTTTCGTGAGGGGAAGAGTATATCTGACAAGCTGGCTGAGCGCCTGTTGACCAATTTTCATGGCTCTGTTACCCCTTGTCATAAGTCTGCTGACATTCCGTTAACGATCAAAGCCACGCAACTGGCACAGAAGGTAGACACCATCATCATTCTTTCCGGCGATTCAGACTATGTAGAACTCGTGCGTCATTTGATAGGAGAAGGGGTTCGCGTAGAGATAGCAGCCATCGAACGTACAACTGCGAAGATACTGATTGAAGAGGCTGATCATTTTACTCCTATTAGGGAAGAAGATTGCTATATCCTGCAACCACGAAGGGCAAAACGGACAAAAAAATAGGAATTCGTTAAATTCAAAAATGCAAAACGCTAGAATCGCGAAATATTCCAGTTTGCTCACGGCGATGCTCCTTATTTTTCTAGGATTGTCTTCTGGTCTAGGTTATGTGCGTCTATCTTTGATAATTGGATCATTTCTGGCTTTCACTATCGTCATCATGGTGGTGAGTGTTCGACATCATTTCAAACCTTCAATCTATGGAACCCTTGCGATTGTCTTCATTGCCATTTATGCCGTACTGATCAGTTCTAATTACTTTATTCAGCTTTCCGCCATCTTTCGGGATGCCCCCTTGCTCAATACGATGGATATGTCCAGCCCCTTATCTGTATTTTGGATGATAGAAATTCTCGGTTACTTTTTTATGGGGATGTCCACCATTTGTCTTTCGGAGTTATTCAAAGAAGGCCCTTTTGCCAGACCAATCCGGATTTTACTGATTCTTAATGGGTTCCTTGGATTGGGAGGTGTTCTAGGCTATTGGTTGAACTGGGGTAATGACCTGATGCTAGCGGGATTACTGTCATGGAATATTGTTGTTCCCATAGCGGCCTTTCTGATCTTTCTCAGATTTCGAAAGTAATGCAATTTACCTGATCCTCTTCCAAAATGATCGCAAGACCGCAAGGGGTCGAGCCTGCGCTAAATATATCTTTCCAAAAATTTAAGATTAGTCGAACTTGTTATGGGTCTTCATGTTTTATCAATGCATTTAATCTTAGCAAACAGGTGAATACATGGCCAAGAGACAAAAAAAGAAAGAGGTTGCCGCTGAGCAAATTAAGATAGCCTATGAAGGTTATACCATTCGATATGGCACCATACCGAATGATCTGGTATCCTTTTGTTCGATTTCAAATATACCTGAGGAGGATTTTGAAAAACACTATGGTTCTCTGAAGATCTTGCATATGGATATTTGGAAATCCTATATCGTTGATACCATCAATGCTCTGGCTGAAGATGAACAATATGGTTCATTTACCGTGCGGGAACAGCTCCTGGCATTCTACTATACGCATCTTGAGGTATTGAAATCCCATCGGGAATTTATCCAGGTCGTTAATGATGAATTCAAACGCCCTTTGCCTTTACCATCATTTCTGAAAGGGTATAAAGAAGCATTTGTCGATTATGGCAAACAGCTGATTCAGGCAGGTTTGAGGACAGGGGAAATTGCAGATCGAAAGATGCTAAACAGATCTTATACCAACGGACTATGGGCGCAACTGCTCTTTGTAGTTAAATTCTGGCTTAAGGATTCGAGTGAAAACCTGGAAAAAACAGATGCAGCTATAGAAAAAGCAGTATCCCTGTCGTTTGAATTGGTGAGGCCTGGTCCAATCGATTCTTTCGTGGATTTTGCAAAATTCATTTATCAAAATCGCAAGTAACATATCAAACTATGAAGGAACAAACTAAAATCCCAGTGTCAAAAGTAAGACGTGCGAGCAAGTTCGTTTCAACGGGTGTCAAAGTTGGTGGCAACTATCTAAAGCATTATGCGAAGAAGGCCATCAACCAAAAAGTGTCACAAGTTGATCTGGATGAAGAAAACGCGAATGACATCTTCAATGCGTTGAGCGAACTAAAAGGGAGTGCGTTGAAAGCTGCTCAGATGTTGAGCATGGATCAAGGGATTCTTCCGAAAGCATATGCGGATAAATTTCAAATGGCACAGAATAGTGCGCCTCCATTATCCTATCCGCTGGTTGTGCGGACCTTTCAAAAAAACCTGGGGCTGAAACCGTTACAGATCTTTGATACATTCTCAAGAAGCGCAGTGAATGCTGCTTCGATAGGCCAGGTGCATCAAGCAACCAAGAACGGAAAGACGCTTGCTGTGAAGGTTCAATATCCAGGTGTAGCGGATAGTGTTAGCAATGATCTTAGAATTGCTAAACCGCCAGCTGCCAGGATAATGAATGTCCGAATAAAAGACCTGGAACCGTACATGGAAGAGGTGGAGAGTAAGCTTATCGAAGAGACCGATTACGAACTTGAATTAAAACGATCGATGGAGATCACAAAACTTTGTGGTGGTCTCAACAATGTCGTTTTTCCAGAATACTATCCTAAATATTCCAGTAGCAGGGTGCTGACTATGGATTGGATCAACGGTACGCATTTCAACGACTGGTTAGCAAGCGAACCGGACCAGGCCTCACGGAACAGAATTGGACAGGCATTATG
>JAHHJQ010000306.1 GCA_018680005.1 Bacteroidia bacterium
GTGTACCCCCTCTGCCTTCAATATCATCAATATTCCTTTTGGCTGCCATATGTTCTAATCCAGGATCAAGACTCATTTCACCGGTAAAAGACAACGATCTCTCACGGCCTTCGTCACCGAGCCTGTACAATTCTTGAGTGACCGAAGCAGCGGTCACCAATAATTTATTCAGTCGGATACAATCGTGTGCAACTTCCAAATGTAAATGGGCAGGAAGCATCGTAACAACCAGGTCCGATCTATGAATAAGGTCTCTTCTATCATTGGATTTTAATACATCAAGCCACGCAGCCCGGGCTCTTGTATTATTAGAAACATGTCTTTGGGCTTTATTCAAATCGATGTCCGCAACGGTAACAAACCACCCATGTATGTCTGCTTCCTGCAGCACATATTGAATGAGTGCTCCCGAACACATACCTGCACCGATGATAAGGATATTGTTCATATCACTAGCGAAAATACTATTTGATCTTCAGGTCTGGTTCTTATTCTGCATAAGGATTATGAAATCTATTTTTGATGGCTTACGTATTACAGTTTTATATCATGTATCTTAGGACTACATAGGTGTGAAAATCCTTAATATCACGACTTAATGAAAGTAGAAAATATTCGAATCCAATACGATACCTATGTGTCTCAGGATGAATTGGAGTCATCGGATTTAGAATTACTCAATGCTGCCCGGGCAAATCTCAAAAAGTCCTATTCTCCTTATTCCAATTTTAAAGTTGCTTGCGCAATCCGGCTGGGAAACGGTAAAATCATAACAGGAACCAATCAAGAGAATGCTTCATTTCCGGTAGGGCTATGTGCTGAACGCGTTGCGCTCTCTGCGGTGGATGCCATGCATCGAGGTGTAAAAATTATTGAAATGGCAATCACCGCAAGTAGTGAAAGACATGAAATTGATCATCCCATTGCCCCTTGTGGAAATTGCCGCCAGGCGATTAGTGAAGCACAGTTGAAATCAGGTAATGCAATCAAAATCATCCTGCAAGGTGAATCAGGCCAGGTCTTCATCTTTAAAAGTATAGATCAACTCTTACCTTTCTCCTTCAATCATGAATATCTTCAGTAAAGTTTTCTCTCGGATTTGAATTCAAAATGCCCGAGATGCACTTCTTTAACTCCTTTTTTGAGGTCCTCCACATAACGTTGCAGACTAAAAAATGTGGATGCAAATGCTACGTCGCCCCATGGTATTTCATTGACTTCGAATAATCGCACTTCACTACTTTCCGGAGTTCTGTTAAATTTTTCTTCTATAAGATCTGCCAGGAAATGGATATGCACCTGATTGATCCGTGCCACAGTATATACAGAATGAATAGTCATATCCGAGACTTTTGCTTCTGTCTCTTCCCACAATTCCCTTTTCGCTCCATCTTCTACATTTTCGCCATTTTCCAGAAACCCGGCAGGTAAATTCCAAAACCCAAGTCTTGGCTCAATAGCCCGTTTAGCCATGAGTATCTTACCTTCCCAAAGAGGCAAAACTCCAGCAATCACGATTGGATTCTGATAATGGATGTGTTCACAAGAATCACAAACATATCGCTTTCGGTGATCCCCGGGCACGTCTTTGAGCGTTACCGCAGCTCCACAATGACTACAAAAATTCAAACTTCAAAAATTTAGTGCTCAATAGACTTTAGTAGTAATTTGACCTTTTCGAGATCCTCAGGCGTATCGACACCGATGTTATCATATACGGTTTCTATGATGTGAATACTATAACCATGTTCCAGCCACCGTAGTTGTTCCAGTGATTCCGAAATTTCCAGTTGGCCCGGTGGTAATTGCGTGATCTCCTGCAATGTAGCATTCATAAATCCATACATACCAACATGCCCAAAATAAGGAACCTGTGATTCATTCCTATTATACGGAATTACCGATCTGCTAAAGTATAGGGCGCGATCTTGATCATCCTTGACAACCTTTACAAGATTGGGATCTCTTATATCTTCATCAGATTGTAATGACCTGGCTAGTGTTCCTATTTTTACATTGGGTTCTTTCAATTTTTCTATCAGCTGATCAATTTGCTTGGGATTTATTGTCGGTTCATCACCCTGAATATTTATAATGATATCATCATTTTCGAACGGGAGGCAAGCTTCAGCCACTCTATCGGTACCTGAGATATGATTCGGGCTGGTCATTATACAATTGCCCCGAAAGAAATGTACCTCTTCCTGAATTCTTTGATCATCTGTCGCCACCAGGATATTGTTCAACAACTTGGATTGCTCACATTGACGATAGACGC
>JAHHJQ010000313.1 GCA_018680005.1 Bacteroidia bacterium
GTGTGTATGTTCATCGATGATGCCGCATGTGAGATGCTTTCCAGTTCCATCGATAGCCATTGCACCTGATGCATTGAGGTTCTTTTCAATTCTCGCGATCTTTCCATTTTCTAATAACACATCGGTATTTGTGAGTATACCATCACTTTCATTGGTCCAAACTGTAGCATTTTTGATCAGTAATGATTTTGTTTCTGGTAATTTTTCCCTTCCAAAAGCAACAAAGGGATATACTATCTTGCCCAATTCTGGTACTGCTGCATCTTCTTTTTTACCACCTCCAGGTCTTCCTTTTCGTTGGTCATTTTTCATTGTGGCATCACCTGTGCGAAGCGCAGTCCAACTGACCCATGCTCCGTCTACCATTTGGCCCGTACCTTTCCATCCATCAGACGTTGACCATCCTGATAATCTAATGGCATCTTTATCATCCTTGGAAGTTTTGATGCCGAAGGTGATCAGATCTTTATCAAACGATGACTTGATATCAACAGAGGTCGAATCGTTGACAACCAGTTTACTCTTATGAGATCCGGGTTTTCCACTTATTTCCATTTCATAAGCGTCGCGACCTATCGTTAAGGTATAGACTCCGGAATGATCCTTTGTGTCCAAGGGCTTCATCCGGAAAGGCTTCCCCTGTACCCAATTTTCGTGTATGATGGTCTTCTCGTCGAAGATGGCACCGGAGGTAATTAGGAAATTAGCGATCATACCGGATTTCAATTTTCCCAGTCTATCTTGCATTTGAAGCATGGATGCCGGTCCACTGGTCAATGCCTTCAATGCGGTATTCGGGCTTAGTCCATGTTTTATTGCTTTTCGGATATTTGATAGGAAGTCCCCTCCTGCCCCTGCCGAAGTCAAGGCAAAGGTGATATTGTTAGCGTCCAGGACGCCTGCATTGGTAGGTGCCAATTCCCAGTGTTTCATATCTGAAAGGGATACTTTTTCGGCATCGATCGGATCATCCACATCATATGGATCCGGATATTTAACCGGAATGATCAACGAAGCATTGGTTGCCTTGATCTCTTTGATTCTTTTGTATTCATCGCCACCTCCCTTGATGATGTATCTGACATTGAATTCATCACCAATCTTATCTGCCCTTAGGACGTTGATCCAACTCCCTGCGTCGAATATTTGCGGCAAGCGCTGGCTGTGAATCCAGGCTTCCAGGGTCTGATCCGCAAATGGTCGGGGTGATTGAGCACCAAACCACTCTGCGTCCAAATGCGTCTGTCGAAGAAGTGATATATAACCCATCATTGAGGATGGATAGTTTTGTGTAGAAGTACCTTTGGTAAGAGAGTAGTGAGCTGCTGCTTGATGATTGAGCACAAGTTTATTTTCTGAGTCTTCACCAAATGATACCAGGGCAGATGAGCCACGGGCAATACCATCATGCATTGACGTGAGTACTGCTCCAAAGCCATTTTTACGAAAAGACGTTGCCGTTTTGGCATCAGCAACAAACACCTCGCCTGCATTAAAATGTGCTTTGATGGCTTCATTGGCATTATAGGCACCTTTTGAGTTGGAATTGATTTGCTCAGGACCACCAAATCCTCCACCTCTTCTGCGTTCAGGTTTTGGTAGGCCATAATTGGAGTGCAACTCAACAAATGAAGGATAGATAAACTTGCCATGCAAATCAACGGTGCTATATCCTTTTGGTATGGTGATATTGGCCCCCACCTGTTCGATGACACCTTCTTTTATCAGTAGCGTGGCGTTTTCGAGCGTCGTGGAATGGTCTACGACGATTGTTGCATTGGTAAAGGCATATGCATGTGTCCTCTCGTCGAGTACGTCATTTCTTGGAAAAGTTTCCTGCGAATAGGCAGTGATCGTTCCAAGAAATAAACCTAGAAAAAGTAGAAATCTTCTGGATCTTATCATTGGTTTTTGATTTATAGAAATTTTGAAGTAGACGAAGAATAGCTGAATTATTGAAAGCCATTGTAAAGTAGATATTTATTAAGATCCAATGAAATATTTGAAAGACACTCCAATCAGCCCGGAATAGGCAGTGTCATATTGAGCCTTCGATACCGAGGTCTGAGTTAACTTTTACCCTCCCGAGAAATCTTTACTGTTTTATATCTTTAGAGGCTCAAAATAATATGTATCCACATGAAAATTCACCACCACTTATTAATTACGATCGGCTTAGTATTGCTGGCAAACTCGTTACTTGCTCAAGACAAGAAAGACAAATGGGATGTCAATAGTCCTCCTGGTAACTTTAATAATGTAACCATCACCACTGATGAGGGAACCTGGATGAATCTGGATGTCAGTCCGGATGGAAATACGATAGTTTTTGATATGCTGGGCGACATTTTTACAGTGCCTGTTTCAGGTGGCGAGGCAAAAGCGGTCAGAACTGGATTAGCATGGGAGGTACAACCCAGATGGAGTCCAGATGGCAAACATATTTTGTTCACAAGTGATGCTGGAGGTGGTGACAATATTTGGACAATGAAGCAAGATGGATCAGATGCCAAGCAGGTCACAAAAGAAACTTTTAGACTTTTGAATAACGGATCATGGATCCCTGGTACCGATTATATTGTTGCAAGAAAACACTTCACCAGTACCCGTTCTCTTGGTGCAGGGGAATTGTGGATGTATCACACCACAGGAGGAAGTGGTATTCAATTGACCAAACGGAAAAATGATCAGCAAGATGTTAATGAACCATCAGTTTCATCGGATGGCAGATATGTTTACTATAGTGAAGACGTCTATCCGGGAGGATTTTTTCAATATAACAAAGATCCCAATGATCAGATTTTTGTAATCAACCGATATGATCGAGAAACCGGAAAAACCAAAAGAATAACAGGTGGGCCAGGTGGTGCCTGCAGACCACAAATATCTAATGATGGAAAGCGGTTGGCCTATGTTCGCAGAGTAAGGACCAAATCCGTATTGTTTGTTCATGAAATAGAAACAGGCAGGGACTTTCCAATCTTCGATGGGTTAAGCAAGGATCAGCAGGAAGCATGGACGATTTTCGGAGCATATACAGGATTTGATTGGTCACCGGATAATGCACACATTTTTATTTGGGGCAAGGGTAAAATTCATAAGGTCGATGTGGCCACAAAAAATGCGGAAATCGTCCCATTCAAAGTGAATGTCGAACACAAGATGATGGAAACGGTAGAATTCCAGAATCCCGTGGATGCAGATGATTTTGAAATAAAAGTGATCCGTAATGCCAAGACTTCACCGGATGGAAAATCATTGGTGTTCAATGCACTAGGGCATTTATATAAGATGGATCTACCCAAAGGGACTCCCGCACGTCTTACAGATAATAAGGACTTAGAATTTGAACCTTCCTTCTCTCCCGATGGACAATGGATTGCCTATGTTACCTGGAATGACGAAGAGATGGGATCCGTGAAAAAGATGAATCTGAATAGCGGAGCAACTACAGATGTCGTAACTGAAAAAGGAATTTATCGGACGCCTTCATTTTCCAATGACGGTCAAAAAATTGTTTATCGCAAAGATGGCGGAAACAGTCATATGGGCTTTTCTTACAACGTAGAACCTGGAATCCATGAAGTCAGTGTGAATGGTGGAGAATCAACTTTGTTGACCCCACAGGGGGAGTATCCCATGTACAGTTCTGATGACAAAAAAGTATTCTTTACCAAAGGGGGCTACTTTTTTGGCAATATCAAAAAATCATTTGAAGCATATGATTTGAAGAAAAAGAAGGTCGAAACCATTTTCAATACTAGTTATACCACCCAGTTTACACCGAGCCCGGATAATAAATGGATTGCATTTACAGAGTTGTATAAGGTGTATATAGCACCTATGCCGATGACAGGTAAGCCTTTTGGTCTTTCTGCTAAGACAAAAGCTGTTCCAATTGCGCAGGTGGCTAAGGATGCGGGTATCAATTTACACTGGTCCAGAGATAGCAAAACACTGCATTGGACTTTGGGCAATGAATACTTTTCGGAAGAGTTGATGGATCGATTCTCCTTTTTGGAGGGCGCTGTAGACAGTATTCCGCCAATTGATACAACAGGATTGAAAATTAGTCTTGTTACCAGCATGGACAAACCAACAGGGAAAATTGCTCTTACTGGTGGTAAGGTAATCACGATGGAAGGAGACAAAATCATCGAAAATGGCACTGTCGTGATCGAAGGAAATAAGATTACCTATGTGGGAGATGGTACTGGTATCAACTTCGGTGGAGATACTGAGATTCTGGATGTAAGCGGCAAAACTATCATGCCCGGATTGATCGATGTACATGCCCATCTTGGTGCTTTCCGTGGTGGCATCAGTCCTCAAAAGCATTGGCAGTATTATACAAATCTGGCATATGGTGTCACGACTACGCATGATCCCTCAGTCAATACAGAAATTACATTTGCCCAATCCGAAATGGTCAAAGCAGGAAAAATGATTGGACCAAGGATCTTTAGTACCGGAACCATCCTATATGGTGCGGATGGGGACTTCAAGGCGGTGATCAATAATCTCGAAGACGCGAAATCGGCCTTGCGCAGAACAAAAGCATATGGGGCCTTTAGTGTAAAATCATACAATCAACCCAGAAGAAATCAACGACAGCAAGTTATTGAAGCTGCTCGTCAGTTAGGTATAAGGGTAGTCCCTGAAGGGGGGTCTTTTTTCTATCATAATCTGACCATGGTGGCAGACGGACATACCAGTGTAGAGCACAACATACCGGTGGCTCCCCTGTATAAAGATGTTATTGACTTTTGGGCAGCGACGAAAACGAGTAATACACCAACCTTGATCGTCAATTATGCCGGAATGAGTGGAGAATATTACTGGTATCAAAAAACCAATGTTTGGGAGAAAGAACGATTGTTGGCTTTTACACCAAGACCCATTATAGACTCAAGATCAAGACACAGAACCATGGTTCCGGATGAAGAATATGAAAATGGTCATATCCTCACTTCTCAATCGTGTAAGAAGTTGCAGGACGCCGGGGTCAATATCAACTTAGGTGCCCATGGTCAGCTTCAGGGCCTTGGTGTGCATTGGGAACTTTGGATGCTGGGTCAGGGTGGAATGACCAATATGCAGGCACTGAGATCTGCAACCATGAATGGTGCTGAATACCTCGGTATGGAAACGGAAATTGGCTCCTTGACAGAAGGAAAGCTGGCCGATATCATTGTCATCGATGGTGATCCACTGGAAAACCTGATGGATTCTGAAAATGTCATGTATACAATTATCAATGGAAGAGTCTACGATGCTTCTACTATGAATGAAATTGGTAATAATCCTACTACAAGAACTAAATTTTACTGGGAATTGGAAGGGAGCGGAAATGCTTACCCTTTTTATCAGGAAACGAATAGTTTTATGCAGCCCCAGTGTGCATGCAGACATTGAAATCAAAAAAGTAAGCCAACGAAGTTAAAGCAGAAGAATGAAGAATCGACTCTCACGCATCTTGCTGAAAGTAATAATCCTGCTTGTAGTCTATATGGGTTACAAGTACTATGGCCACTATAAGGAAGAGCAGAGAAAGGCAGCTTATTATGAAAATCTAGTTGATACCGCGTCACCGACGGTCACGGTATTGAGGGATTCAATTTGGATCGGGTATCGCAATGAAAAACGGACTCTCCATATCTATGTACCACCGGGCTATGATCAGGATACAGCACGTAATTATCCGGTCATGTATTTTCTGGATGGCGAATCATCTTTTAATGATTTGGAAAATATGGCTCCTGAATGGCAGATCGATGAGGTGATCAACGCTGCTTCTGCAAGTGGTCAGCCAACTGCTATTGTGGTAGGCATAAACCAGGCAGAAGATAGAGATGCTGAATATACGCCCATGGTGGATAAAGATAACCCTAACGCACACGGTGCAGAATTTGCCCAATGGGTAGCAACGGATTTGAAAAACTGGATAGATTCTAATTATCGAACACAAACGAAACCTTCTTCAACTACCATTGGAGGCATCTCACGTAGTGGAATGATGGCTTATTATATGTTAATGGCCCATCCCGATGTGTTCGGCAATGCAGTTATTCAGTCCCCTTCCATGTGGGTAGACTATGATCGACTTATGGCGATGAACTTGCCGGATTCAGAATTAAGGAATAAAAGGATATTTGTTAGCGTCGGTGGACATGAAGGTGGTGAAATGTTATCCCAGGCTGAGGATATTTATGAAAAATTCAAAGCCCAGGGCTTAAAGGAAGATGCATTGCGATTTGAAATCATTCCCAAAGAGGGGCACGGGCATTTGACCTGGCGCAAGTCTTTTGCGATAATGTATCCGTGGTTAATGAGAAAATAGGGAAGAGGAGTTTAATAATTACAAAAATCTAGCAGACGACTATATCTCAGTCGCCAACTTTAATTCATTGGATTTATTGAGTTTTCTACAACTTTTAATTTCAGCATATCACCCATTCCAAATGCGTTGTCAACGGCTAAAGTCCGAAGGGAAATAATACGTATTGCGGTAATTTCGACGGTATCAACCATTGATGCGCGTATCAATCCTAATAAAATGGCAGAAATGATGGCGCCAACACCGTCGGAGAGAAATATTTTTATAAAGTCAAAATTCATTAATTGCTTGTTGACAAATTCGTTCGATTTCAGTATTCCAGGATAAACTTAGAGAGGTTTTGTCCTTTTTCTAATTCTAGTTTTTGCCTTAATCTGTATCGCGCCACTTCAACACCACGTACTGAGATACTCATCAAATTTGAGATTTCTTTGGTATTCAGGTTAAGCCGTAAAAGGGCACTCAATTTTTGTTCGTTGGGAGAAAGGTCGTGAAACTGATCCCTGAGACGTGACAAGAAGTCTCCATGAACCTGATCAAAATGATATTCAAATTGTTCCCAATCTTCCTGTAGTCGTAAACTGGTATCAATTTCTTTTACAATTTTTTTCAGCGCCTGACTTGTTTGCACATTTTTGTCCTTCTTATTTACTTCTTTTAATTCCTCCTTAATATTTTCTATAAATTCATTTTTTACGACCAGGTTCATAGTGGAGGCAGCGAGTAAATTATTGACATGACGTAATTCGCTTTTCATTTTTTCTTCCGTAAGGGCCAGCATTTCTTTTTCTTTTTGCTGCTGCAATTCAACTAATTTTTGTTGCTCTTCAGCCAATTGATGTTCTTTGGCTTCCTCAATTTTTAAGGTTTCCTTGCTATATTTTCGTTTTTGTCCTCGAAACAAGAGTAATAGCAAAAGACAGCCGAGTAGGATATAAAGTAATTTGAATGCTGTTGAAAGATGAATTGGAGGATCAACCTGAATATGTAAAATTTGGGTGCTGAAAATTTCCCCCAGATGATTTCTGGCTTGTGCATTAAACTCGTATTTACCTTCCTTCAAGTTGGTGTATTCTTTCATGGAAGCACTAGTCCATTCACCATAATCATCATCGAGACCTTTCAGAAAATATCTGAACTTTGGATTAGTTACATTATTATATTGATAAGACTCTACATCTATTTGTATCGTTTTGTCATAGGGCCCAATCACCAGATTTAAATCATGATCTGGTTTTT
Organism: Bacteroidia bacterium; assembly: GCA_018680005.1. Classification (GTDB taxonomy): domain Bacteria; phylum Bacteroidota; class Bacteroidia; order Chitinophagales; family Saprospiraceae; genus HDS-20. The sequence continues at coordinate 7,577 of JAHHJQ010000313.1, forward strand.
TTTCAAAAGGATTTAATAAATATAATATGGAATCCTGGGTAACGCTTGATATTCTGCTTATAGCGATTGGTCTTTCTGAAGATAATTGATTTTCCAGGTTGGGATTATAATGGATAAATCCCTCATTAGATGAAAATAGAACACCTCGTTCAGTGTTACTGGAAATATTGAGTAAATCATTATTTAAATAATAGCGTAATTGATACAATGAAGAAGGGACAAAAACATAATTTCTTGAACTTATCTTCTTAAAGAACCCAACTTGATTTTCGGTTATCAAATGGACATTCTTTTGTTTGTCCTGTTCAAATAAATAAACCGATTGTCGGCCTATTAGCTTCGAGAAGATGTCATCCTCTACTATTGTATTTTTTGTTTGATCATATTGAAATACGCCCTCGCTAGTTGCAATATATAATTCATTGTCGATACTACTCAATATGATTTGCTGGTCTATTGGAGTACCGTCGTCGGTAGTTATTTTCTCAGGGATTACGCTTTTGAAATCTTCTGACAGTATCAACCTGTACAAGCCTCTGTAATATTGGCTAACCCAAATACTTCCATGATTGTCTTCTTCAAAGAATCTACTTGTTTCGTTGAATCCTTCGATCTGTTGAATGGGCTGTAAATATTGATTGTCATCAATTCGGAATAGATATAATCCTGAATAAGTACCTCCGATGGCGTATTCGGGATTTGAATTTAATTGTTTTACATCCCATAGCCCATCTGTTGTTGCGATGCGCCGGGCTTGATCAGATAGCAACTGAAATAATCCTGTATGATGACAGGCATAGATGTTTCCACCAATTTCCTGAATACCATATGCTGGCCCTTCAGTTCCCCTAAGAAAAATGCACTGTTCACGATTTTGGGGAAGGAAGTAAATACCATTGGAAGTTGAGTAGTATGTGCCATTCTCTGATTCAAAGGCCTCATATCCGCTGCCATTCAACCCAATCTCCTGATTAATATATCGCATGGGAGAATTGATGTAAACAATGGCAATACCACTTTGCATACCGACCCACAGATTACCGGTATAATCCTGAAAGGTTCTCAGACAGGAATTAGACTCCAGCCCATCTTGAGCAGTAATTCTTTCGATGGTATTGGTTTCAACATCATAAATGAACAATCCGGAAGTCTGCGTAGAAATGGATAAACGAGTGTCAGATAGTTGCAATACATGATTGACATAGGTTCCACGTAGGGCCTGGCTG
>JAHHJQ010000323.1 GCA_018680005.1 Bacteroidia bacterium
GTCTTCCACCTTTCATTGAAGAGGAAATGAAACAAATTGGTACGGAACTTAAGTTGGTGAAGATTGAAAAAATGTATCCTGATGGAAAGATGGATATAAAAACTGAAGGCCTCGGAATATTTAGGATTATAGAATTTCACAAAGATGTCAAAGACAAATTATATCACGGTGCTACTATAGAAGATGTTCCATTTGAAACTCAAAGCGGAATCGATGAAAATCGAGAAGCAATTTTCAAAAGGATAGGAGAATTGTTTAAAGTCATGAATATCAGGAAGAAACTACCCCAGAATTTCCAACTGCTGGAGACCTTTCGAATTGCTCAAAAAGTAGGTTTCAATCTGCAACAAAAATTGGACATGCTTCAATTATTCTCTGAATTGGAGCGCCAAAACTATATGATCGATCATTTGAATAATTTACTACCAATGGTCCGAGAGATGGAATCATTGCGACAAAGAATCCAAATGAATGGTCACTTCAAAAATATTCTTCCACCAAAGGTTTAGTATTTAAGAGCATCCGGATTTTGGCAACAAGCGATTTCCAGGTTCGTATATTGTTAAAATATGCCAGGCTCAAATACGTTGGCATAATGTTCCTGCAATTAATTTCAGCTTAGACAATTGTTGATGATTCCAACTTTACGATTTATCCTAGTTTTCAGTGGGTTGTTTTTGATAACTTCATTTCCATCAGGTCAAACTGAAATGGCAACTGTACAAGGGAGGGTTTTTGATGTTGATAGCGATGAGCCAATTTCCATAGTTACGATTTATGTCGAAGGAACTTCAAATGTGACTGAATCTGACGAAGACGGTCGATTTTCGATCAAGGTGCGTACTGGAGTAGAGCTACAGCTGAATATTACAAGGATTGGATACAAATCTGCAATTATCAAAGTGCCTGCGCTGGATGCAAACCAATTCATCACCTACGAGATTGGTCTTAGTCTGGAATCATCAGGATTGGAAATCATTGTCACAGGAAGCCAGATCGAACAGGCAGGAATGATAAGAGAAGGTGTAGAGGCACTGAAATTGATTCCAACAACTTCAGGTAACTTTGAAAGCATATTGCCACATATTGCTTTAGGGACGTCTGGTGGGACTGGAGGAGAACTTAGTTCTCAGTACAATGTGCGTGGTGGGAACTATGACGAGAACCTGGTTTATGTCAACGATTTTGAGATATACAGACCACAATTAATTAGAGCTGGACAACAAGAAGGATTGTCGTTCCCCAATATTGATCTGATCAAGGATTTGACATTTTCTTCTGGTGGTTTCGAATCAAAATATGGTGACAAATTATCTTCCGTCCTGGATATCAAATACAAACGTCCTGATGCCTTTGCTGCCTCAGCAGCTATGAGCTTTTTGGGTGGATCAGCTCACCTGGAGGGCAGTTGGAAGCCTAAAGATGACTCGTATCGTAAACTGAGATTCCTGACGGGCGTCCGTTATAAAACCACAGAATATCTGCTTGGCTCGCTGGATACCAAAGGAGAATATACGCCCAATTTTATGGATGTCCAGGGGTATCTCACATATGACCTGAACCGGGATTGGCAAGTGGGTCTGTTAGGTAATTATAATCGTGCTGAATATAAATTTCAACCAACTGAAAGAAATACTGGAATTGGTCTGATCGATTTTGCACTACAATTAAGAACATTCTTTGAGGGTCAGGAACGTGATGATTTTACCAATGCCATGGGGGGATTGTCCTTGACTTATCTACCTGAGAAAGAAAAGAATCCGCTTTTTCTCAAATTTCTGGCATCGACATATCAAAGTCAGGAAAACGAAAGATTTGACATATTAGGGTTTTATAATCTTGCCCAGGTTGAATCTGACCTGGGAAGTAGTGACTATGGCGAAGTCATTGGTATCCTTGGAACAGGAACTCAGCACCAATATGTGAGAAACTATCTTCAGATGAATGTCACCAATGCTGAGTTCAAAGGCGGAATCGAGTATGTAAAAGACACCGGCACTCCAAATGCTGAAAAGAGCAATTTTATCCAATGGAGTATCAAATGGCAGAATGAAGATATTGACGACAGGATCAATGAATGGGAAAGATTGGATTCAGCTGGTTATTCGTTACCATACGATCCTAATAGCGTTCAGATTCTGAGAAAATTGAAATCCAACAATTTGTTGCAGTCTAATAGATTTTCAGGATATGTTCAAAATACATTCTTTTCGAAAATTAGTGATCAACACGAGATTAAACTATCTGCAGGAGTTAGAGCTGCATATTGGGATCTCAATGAGGAGTTAATCATTTCTCCAAGAGCACAATTGCTATACAAACCTTTAGCGGGCAGAAAAAATGTTTCTTATCGATTATCCGCTGGCTTTTATCATCAGCCACCATTCTATCGTGAGCTGAGAAGACCAGATGGAAGCATTAATCCAGATTTGCAGTCGCAAAAATCTTTTCATCTGGTAGGTGGAATGACTTTAGATTTTCAGGCCGGAAAGGAGAATCCAACAAAGTTCAAATTGATAACAGAAGCCTATTATAAAAAGCTCTGGGACCTCACTTCTTATGATATTGATAATGTTCGTATTCGATATTCCGGTGAAAATGATTCTGAAGGATATGTGGCTGGATTGGATATTCGAGTGAATGGTGAATTTGTTCCCGGTGCAGAATCATGGGTTAATTTGTCCTTGCTGCAGGCAAAAGAAAGAATTAAAGGTGTTGAACACTTGGAAAGAGAAGAAGGGCAAACTGAAGGAACACCTGTAGATTATGTATCCAGGCCCACAGATCAATTTCTTACATTGTCGATGTTCTTTCAGGATTATTTGCCTAAGAACGAAAATATCAAAATGAACCTTAATTTCACGGTAGGAACAGGTCTGCCATTTGGATTGCCAGAAAACAATACTGTATATAGAAATACATATCGGTTTAGTCCATACCACAGAGTGGATATAGGTTTTGGTTTCCAACTATGGAATAGAGAATGGTCTGGTAAAAGACCGAATCACTTTCTGAAATTTACGAAGAGCACTTGGGCTAGTCTTGAAGTATTCAATTTGATGAAAGTGGAGAATGAGGCTTCTAACACTTGGGTAAAGACGGTATTCAATACACAATATGCGATTCCGAATAACCTTACTTCTAGAAGAATCAACTTAAGATTTAGATTTGATCTATAGGTTGGTATAATTGCTTGACATTGCCGCTATCTTATCTTTAATTTGCAGATCTTCCTATAAACCTTTTAGTTTTTATTCTTTTCAAGGAACCCTACAACTGAGTAATCGAGTTGATTGGGCTGTATAGTACATTATTTTTTAACATCGTCTCATGCGATTAAGGCATATTCTAGTTCTGCTTTCAGCTTTCTGCATATCCGTTTCAGGATATGGGCAAACGACAAGACATAAATCGTGTGGTCATGATGATATTCAGGTTAAAGCATTTGAGTCAAAAGAAGCATATGAAGATTTTCAAAATAGATACAAGGAAGAAGCTATCCCAAAATTTCTAAAATCAGATAATCGAAAAAATACAAGTCTTCTCTCCTTACCGGTAGTGGTACAC
>JAHHJQ010000344.1 GCA_018680005.1 Bacteroidia bacterium
AAGCCAGACCATTCAGAATAAAGCCATCCGGATGCTTAAAGGAGATAAGACTTGGAGATCCATAAAAATCATTTTCACGAACGGAGAAGTCCGCCATTTCAATTTGAACCTCCTCGAGTTTCATATCGTTGAGGTCAATTTGATATGGACCCAATTCCTTTTTGTCTGCTTTTGTATTTAAGATTTCAAAGATGCCATCTTCAACTATCATTGTTTCTGCTACAATCTTCAACTTTGGAGGAATACTATCACTATGGATTTCAGGTCCATCATATACTGGTTCCACACCAGGATAGGTTTTCATCTTTGCTATTGGTGTTTTGAAATAAGCCCTGCTTAATGTGAGTACATTCGATAAAACATCAAGCGATTCAAGGCTCAGCTCCCCGTATGGCACAAAGATATCGTGGTGATTGCCATAGGCCTTATCATCATTAATATATCGTACATTATTGAGTATCACATGCTTAGCACTAAATTCTACAGGCTGTTTTGTACCTGAGACTCCATTGGAAGTCATCGTATCATTAGGGCTGGCTATGGCCTGGAATATTGTATCGATATTTGTTACCCACGCACCTTCTGCTCTTTTCACATTCACTACCGCATCTGTGATTTCGATATTGTCAAAATTGGCATTCCCTCCAATCAAAGAAGTAATTCCAGAAAGTAAATTAATATCAATTGAACTGGCGGCAATCACCGTATCCCCATCGGATGAAATCAAAACATCGTCAAGGCTGATATCTGAAGGGAATTTGATTCGGATTTCGCCTAAGGAAACATTCCCATTGATGTCCTCATTGATCACCTTGACAACTCTTTTACTGACCCAGTTTTGAACCTGAGTGATACGGAGTGCAAAATTTAGAATAAAAAAAATGGTAAGGAGAAAAAGCATTGCAAGCATGAGCCATTTCATCACCCTTTTGAAGGCGTTCAATCCTGTACTTCTTTGAATATTGGGCTCAGAGTTTGTCATTTTTCGGCTACAGTGACCTAAAGGTAACTATGTACGGATTAAAATGATTTTAGACTAACGATCTATTTAACTAAAGATTATGCATAGCTGATTGTCAATCACTCACCTACGTTTTCAAAATTGTTGGTATTTGTGCTGAGAAATTTCATATTTATACATCATATTGAAAAAATGAAGGATACTGCAGTAATTCTAACCAGTGGATTGTTGACTAGCAACAAGGCTAAAACTGCTCATGGTCTTATAAGAGGAACAGATCGATTTGACCTTGTTGGAGTAATTGATGATAACTCTACTGGCAAAGATGCGGGTATTGTTTTGGATGGTCAATCCAGAGATATTCCAATTTTCGGATCCATCGACGAAGCCATTCAAAAGGTTAATCGTCCTATTCGGTATTGTATAATTGGAGTTGCTACTCCTGGTGGAATTATACCCAAGGAACTTCAGCAGGATCTGATGCATATTTTGGATTGCGGAGTTTCAGTCATCAATGGTTTACACCACTTTCTTGGGGATTTGCCCGAATTCGTTCAAAAAGCCAATGATAAAAAAGTCGAGCTTTTGGATATTCGAAAAGGTAAACCCAAAACCGAGCAAAATTTTTGGTCCGGCAGAATATATGATGTGCATTGCCCGATTGTTGCGATACTGGGGACGGATTGTGCGCTGGGCAAAAGAACAACAACCAGAATCCTTGTAGAAGCTGCTGAAAAAATGGGTGTCAAGGCTTCTATGGTTTATACGGGGCAAACAGGCTGGTTACAGGGCAAAGGGCATGGGTTTATTTTTGATTCAACGGTTAATGACTTTGTTTCGGGTGAATTGGAAAATGCTGTAGTCAGTGCATATCATTCCGATAATCCACAAGTGATCTATCTTGAAGGACAAGCCTCCCTCTTAAACCCGAGTGGACCATGTGGTTCAGAATATCTGGTATCAGCTAATGCCAAAAAAGTAATTCTCCAACATGCTCCGGCACGGGTCTTCTATAAAGGATGGGATCACCTGGATTTAAAGATTCCATCCTTGAAGAAGAATATAGCCCTTATAAAGATGTATGATTCGGAGGTAATTGCTATAGCTTTAAATGTAGAGCGTCTGTCTCCTGAAGAAATCATCAGATACAAGCGAGAATACGAATCTGAACTTGGCATACCTGCATTCAATCCAATTGGCGACGATGTTTCCAACATTGTAGAATTATCTATTCAACCATACATTTCTCAAAAATGAAGATTTCCGGTGTTCAGGTTTGGAAGGAAGAAATGCCATTGACCAGGCCATACACTATCGCCTATAAAACAACTTCTTCCATCACAAATGTTTTCTTCCAAATCCAATGTGATAATGGTATCACTGGAATCGGATCCAGTTATATTTCTAAAGCAGTTGTTGGCTTCACGTCTGATGAAGCATATGAATCTATACAACAGAACAAGGATTGGTTCATAGGAAGGGATGTGCGTCAGTTCCAGCAAATTGTACACGAGGCTAGAATATTTTTCGATAATAATCCTGGAGTTTTAACTGCACTGGATCTTGCACTTCATGATGCCTTCTGCAAATTCATTGGAATCCCTATTGTCAAATACTATGGACAAAAAATCAGAGGGCTTCATACATCGATTACCATTGGGATTAAGAATGTTCAAGAGACACTGGAAGAGGCACAGGAATATTATGACCGCAAGTTTAAAATATTAAAAGTCAAACTAGGAAATAATCTTGAAGAAGACATCGAACGTCTTGTCAAACTGAGGGAAAACTTTAAGGACAATATGAAGATCCGTATCGATGCGAATCAAGGTTATTCACTGGCCGAATTGATAGAATTCTGTGATCGAACATTAGATCTGGATATTGAACTAATTGAACAACCGGTACCGGTAAAGGACTCACTATCAACGCGATCTTTGTCATGGGACATACGAAAATTGATTGCAGCAGATGAATACCTCGTTGATGCTCAGTCTGCTATGCATCTAGTCCAGAATGAACCAGCTTGCGGAATATTCAATATCAAATTGATGAAATGTGGAGGAATCCTGGAATCGAAGGCCATTAGTACAATTGCCGAAAAATCTAATACTGACTTAATGTGGGGATGTAATGATGAAAGTGTCATCAGTATTGCCGCGGGTCTTCATGCAGCCCTCTCTTCTTCAAATACAAAATATATAGACCTGGATGGAAGTTTGGATCTTGCCCGGGATATTGCTCAAGGAGGATTCAAGATAGAAGAGGGCTTTATGACCCTAACGGATACACCGGGTCTAGGTGTTGAACTGCTATGATTCAGGTTGATGCTTTTCCAAAAGCTTATATAAATTAATTACTTCCACAGCTGGTTTCACATCATGTACTCGAAGTATTTTCGCACCTTCCATCAGAGCCTTCATATGTAAGGCAGTAGTCCCATTGAGTGATTCCTCTGGAGCGATATTCAAAGCCTTATGTATCATCGATTTTCTGGAAATCCCTGCCAGCACAATACATTCTAGAAACCTGAAGGTGTGCAGACCATTCATCAATTCATAATTATGTGATGTCATTTTTCCAAATCCAAATCCAGGATCGAGGATAACATCCTTAACATTCAATGCCCTCAATTTACCAAGTTCTTCTATAAAGAAATCGAGTACTTCAAGAGTAACATTTTGGTAAGTAGGATTCTTTTGCATCGATTGCGGATTTCCCTGCATATGCATTAGAATGTAGGGTACTTCCATTTCAGCAATGGCAGGATACATATTCTCATCAATACGACCCGCAGAAATGTCGTTAACAATGCTGGCCCCTGAATTGACTGCAGCTTTCGCCACGCTACTTCTATAGGTATCAATAGAAAGAATACTATCAGGAATCACTTTAGAAATTGTCTCAATAATAGGTAGCACTCTGTCCATTTCTTCTTGTTCAGAAACTTCTTGCGCTCCAGGTCTGGATGATGCCCCTCCAATATCAATTATGCTAGCTCCATCATTGATCATACTTAAAGCTTTATCCAAAGCCTGTTGAGGCAGCATGACTCGACTTTCGCTGTAAAAAGAGTCTGGTGTGATATTCAGGATCCCCATAATTACAGGATCTTCGATCCAAAGTAATCTACCTTTACAATTGAGCGTTTTCTTGTCTACGATCATTTCTACGAAGTAAATATTTAATTCTGGCTATACCAATCTATGTTTCAGTTATGTTAATTTGCTAACAATTTGGTATGATATTTAACGACTTCTACCATATTTGTAATGCTAACTGAAGTGATCCACAGAATCGGACTACTGAATAATATGCCTGAAACTCCCCGGCCTAAATACTCCTCGAGAAATATTTTCCTAAGTACCCTGGTACTCTTAAGTGCTTACTTTATCTATGACGCTTTCGAAAAAGAAAAGAATATTCCCTTAGGAGCTCTACCAATCGAAGTCCCTACCCTGGCTTATGGCGTAGCACTGGATACCTTTATTACAAAAAAAGATACTGTTCAAAAGAATCAATTCATCGCGGACATTTTCCTGGCGAATAAGGTGTCATATAATAAAATGACAAATATTCTTGCCAAAGGAAAGGATGTATTTGATGTCAGAGGATTAAGGTCGGGTAAACCATATGTATTCTTATATAAAGATACCGTGTCCGCACCTGAATACTTTGTATATGATGCAAGTCCATATAAGTATTATCTGTTTGATCTAAAGAAGGATACCATAGCTGAAATCAGACGTCCGATTGAAAAAGTTATCAAAACTGGTTCAGGAGTTATTGAATCTTCTCTTTGGAATGCTTTTGTGGACAACGACCTCAATCCTGAAATAGCGGTAAAGATGGAAGAAGCATTCGCCTGGTCCTTATCACTCCAGCACTTGCAAAAAGGGGATCGTTTTAAACTAATATTTGAAGAAGAAATCATTGAAGGCAAATCAGTGGGAATTGGAAAACTATATGGAGCAGTCTTGGAAAATAGCGGAAACCATTACTATGCATTCAATTTCAGAACAAAGAAATATGCGGGATTCTTTGACGAAGAAGGCCGTCCAATGGAAAAGCAATTTTTGAAGTCGCCTGTGGAATATGCAAGAATCTCATCCAGATACAATCCAAGAAGATTTCATCCGATTGACAGAAGAGTAAAGGCACATAGAGGAACTGATTATGCCGCTCCGAAAGGAACACCTATACGGGCTGTTGCTAATGGCGTGGTGACCAGAGCCAGCTATACTTCAGGCAATGGTAATTATGTGAAAATTCGCCATGACAAAACCTATGACACTCAATACTTGCATATGCAGCGATTTGCCAAAGGTATTTCGAGAGGGGCACAGGTGAAACAGGGACAGACTATCGGCTATGTAGGCAAAACGGGAAAAGCAACCGGTCCACATGTCTGCTTCCGTTTCTGGAAAAACAATCGTCAGGTGGATCATCTCAAACTCAATTTTCCTCCTGCTGACCCAATGCCAGATGATGAACTACCCGCTTTTATGGTCGTTAAGGATTCTCTTATGCAGATATTGGAAACTATTCCTTCTGGGGATAAAATGATGATTGAAGAAAAAGCAACTGACCCCGTTGCATCATTATAACGCTATCATTTGAATTTCGGCTTGCCCTTAGATTGAGTTTCTCCCTGAGTTATATTGTCATCTAATGCGTCTTGCCAGGTAGTAATCTCAACAGATAGTTCATTATATATCAACTCCAGGTAATCAGGATCAGATAACATATGATCCATAGCCATTTCGAATTCCTCCTTGGATAAACTGTGTTTGTCCAATACCTCTTTCATATAAACAGAATACAGAGAATCACGCAATTTGATTGGATGATGATTGTTTATAATTGCTTCTGCCAAATGGACATCCAGCATGACTTTGATGAAATCCTTCTGTGGAATTGGGGGGTCCGGTTTACCACATGAAATCATCGCCATGAATAAAAAAAAGGCAACTAATCTAATCATAGAAACATTTTCGGATAATAGAACGCTTCGAGTCTGCCATTTGATTGATTAATTTCCTTATATCTTTCAACATCAAACACCACTTTCAAAACTCCGGCGGTGGGAACATTTCCAATATAACGATCAGTAAAAGTATTCGCGAGATAATTCATTCCAGGATTATGTGCAAAGACTGCTATCTGATCATATTCATCATTTCCCCAAACCCTAGCAGCACTTAGATAATCTAACGTGTCACCGTGATAAATATCACTTTCTTCAACAAAGTCTTTTTTCTTAACGCCATGGGTTTTTGCAAAATATTTGGCGGTTTCCTTTGCTCGTACAGCAGTACTTGTGATGATTTGCTGAATTGGTCCTTCTTTCGCTAAAATGATATTGGACATGATTGGCCCATCTCGCTTGCCTCTTTTGTTAAGAGGTCTATCATGGTCTCTAAGATTTAAATTCTTCCAACTGGATTTTGCGTGCCGAATAAAAAATACTGTCTTTTCCATGGCGAATTATAATCAAGGTTTAAGAAAAATAAGCAAGCAGAGTGATGTTTTGACTATCTTTTGGCGGTGAAAATTGAGCTCTGGTATATTGGAAAAAATGCATTCCCTTTTGTTGAAGATGGGATGAAAATATTTGAAAAACGAATCAAGCGTTACAATCCCTTTGAAATAGTTTGTATTCAGGATGTAAAATCTGGAAAAAAAATCGAATCTAAAACCATTATGGCTAATGAAGCCAGAAAAATTCTTACTAAGTTAACTAAAGATGATTTTGTGATTATCCTGGATGAAAATGGAAAAATCTATGGTTCGAAATCCTTTAGCGAACAAGTAAATACATGGTTACAGATATCTAAAAAAAGGTTGATTTTTCTCGTCGGCGGTGCCTTTGGCTTCGATCAATCCATTTATGATCGATCAAATGTGCAACTCAGTCTATCCAAAATGACCTTTTCTCATCAATTAATTAGATTGATCTTTCTTGAACAATTGTATAGAGGATTTACTATCCTTAGAAATGAAAAATACCACAACGAATAGCTAAATGTCCATAACCCTAGTCATCATTATTTTAACCGGTCTAATATCTTATAATGCCTTTAGCAACAGGGATTTATTCGAGCGAATGAAACACTATCCTATAGTCGAACATAGCAATAAGGAATACCATCGTTTATTGACATCAGGATTTGTGCATGCTGATATGACGCATCTCTTTATCAACATGTATGTGTTATTCATTTTTGGGGAGTATGTAGAACTCCAGTTTCAAAACTATTTTGGACCGTTGATGGGAAGAGTTAATTATACGCTGCTTTATGTCCTTGCAATCATTGGCGCCGATCTTCCTACATATGCTAAGCACAAGCACAATCCAAGATTTGCATCGGTAGGTGCATCAGGCGCTATCTCGGCAGTGCTGTTTGCCTTTATTTTGATGAATCCCTGGAGTCAATTGTTGCTATTCTTTATCATTCCCATGCCTGCCATAGTTGCTGGCATTCTTTTTTTGGTTTGGGAATCTTATGCAAGTAAGAAAAATTATGGCCGGATTGACCATGATGGCCACTTCTATGGGGCTATTTTTGGAATCATATTCATGATTATCATAAGGCCTTCCATCATACCCGACTTTCTAGAAAAGATCGTCTCAATATTTTAAATCAAGGAATGAATTCATGAAGAAAAATGGATCCTGGACTTTGATATCGGATCAAGAAATCTATGATAATCCCTGGATTCGGTTGAATCATCATGAGGTCATTGATCCATCCGGTCAGCCTGGAATCTATGGGAAGATACATTTCAAGAATACTGCAATTGGAATCATTCCTATTGATGAAGATGGCTATACCTGGATTGTAGGACAGCACAGATATCCACTGAGTGTATATAGTTGGGAAATTCCGGAAGGTGGCGGTCCATTAGGTCAGGATACGCTTAATTCGGCAAAAAGAGAACTTCAGGAAGAGACGGGCATTATTGCCAAAGAATGGCAAGTCATCCTAGATTGTGATATGTCAAATTCTGTTACAGATGAATGTGGAATCGTCTATGTTGCCACAAAATTGACTTTTGATGTTCAAAGTCTCGAAAGCTCAGAAGATATTACGGTAAAGAAAATTCCCTTTCGCCAATTGTATAAAGATGCTCTCGACGGGCGGATACGGGATGCTCTATCACTAATGGGTATATTTAAATTAGCTATACTTGAACCAGCGCTAATCCAATAATCCCGGTTTATTTTTTCTTTTTCTTCTTTGTCTCTTGCTTTGACCGGATTTTCTGTTGTTCAGCCATAGCTGCTTCCAATCTTTGTTGAAAACCTCCCTTTTTCTTCTTTTTGGGGTCGTTCTTATAGGCTTCTAATTCCCTTGCTATTTTGTCCTTGTCAATAATGAAATTCTTGGTAATGATTGTTTGAGCAATATTGGTGGCATTACTGAAGAAAAGATAACATGTCAGACCGGATGCGTAAGTATTGAAAAACCCAAAAAACATGACCGGCATAGCATACTGCATATACTTCATGGCCGGATTCGCCGTCATATCCATGTGACGGGTGTTGTAGTACGTATAGATAAGCGTAGTTGTCGCCCACAAAATTGTAAACAAACTAATATGCGCTCCAAGAAATGGGATTTCCATGGGTAAGTAGAACAATACATCATAGGAGGAAAGGTCATGCGCCCATAGAAAAGACTGCTGGCGGAAATCGATTGAAGCCGGAAAGAACCTATAAAGAGCAATCCATATGGGCATCTGCAACACCATTGGCATACATCCTCCTAATGGATTTGCACCATATTCTCTGTACAGCTTCATCGTCTCCATCTGCTGTTTTTGTTGATCACCGTCGAATTTCTTCTTCATCTCATCAATTCTTGGCTTTAGAGCAGCCATCTTGGATTGAGAATAGAGCATCTTGTACATCAACGGTGACAAGGCCACTTTAATGATCAGCGTCATGATAACGATGGCCAACCCCATGTTACCAATGAATCCTTGTAGAAAATTGAAGAATGGTCGGACCAACCATCGATTTATGGTGCCAAAGAAACTAGCGCCAAAGGGAATAATCTCCTCCAGATTTATTTCGTAATCCCTTAATGCTTTGAATTCATTAGGGCCAAGATACATTTTCATGTTGTAGACCTGATCAGATGTTTGATCGAAAGGAATCATCATTTCTGATTTCAATTCCTTTAGTGCAGTTGCATCTTCAGGTAACATCCTTGTGGTCATCAAACCCGATTGAAATGGCCGCTCCGCCATCAATGCCACATTAAAAAACTGGTTGGAATGGGATATCCACTCTATGGGATTATTATCTGCATCTTCCTCATCGTCACCTCGGCAATTGCAATAATCAGGGGACTCTTCGGATTCCTTAAAATAGACGCTGCTATAATATCTTTCATAGTCATCATTAAGCTCCAGTTTGTTCAGATAGTTAATCCAGTTGAGTTGTATCGAAGATTTCGATCGGTCCAGGATATTATCCATGCCATAGAGACGCATATCATAATCCAAGGCATATTCATCCGTAAGAGAATAAACCTGTTCAATATATCCTCCCCCATCTGTTTCAGCTTTGAGTGAAAGGGTATTCCCATTCAATTCAGGTTGAAAAACCAAGTCAGAAGTACTGACGTAACCAGCGGATAAATTTGCGACAGGAAGTATATATTCAAATTTATTCCTCTCGTTATCCAGAAGTGTAACAGGTCTTATCTGGCTTACGCTATCCCGGGGATCTACACTAACGGTATAATCTTTTAGAGTAACTCTTTTTATATTTCCTCCTTTGGTATTGAATTCTATTTTGAGCTTTTCATTTTCCAGATTCACTACTGATTCTTTCCCTCTTGCGGATCGCGAAAAAGCACCAAATCTCATGATATCCTGCTCGCTTGTAACGGAATCTGCTATTGTTACGGGGATATCCTCTATTGGTTCTTCAGCGATTATCATCTCCTCCTGGGGTATGTCAATCTCTGAATTCTGGGTTTCCACCAATGCAAGAGAGTCCTGAACGGCCTGCTGCCTGGCCAGCTCCTCATCTGTAGGCGCATTAATTTTAGCCCAAACCATGAAAAGCACAAAAATGAGCACAAGCCCAATGATATTATTCCTATCCATCTATATGTCTTATAGCATTTCCAACTTTGTCGGAAATCAATATTAACACTTCATCAATTTTTTTCAGTCGCCGGTGAAGATGTTTTATTGGTTTGATATTTGATCAGGAATATTCCTGTAATCC
>JAHHJQ010000356.1 GCA_018680005.1 Bacteroidia bacterium
GCATATATCGCTATCGGCATCTTTGCCAGTAGCCTTACCAAAAATCAGATCGCGGCCTTTATCCTGGCATTGTTGATTGGCGTCTGTTTTCATTTTCTTTTTGGTATGATCGCCGCGACATCATCAGGTTGGGTAGGCGAAATCTTCCAGGACCTTAGTCTTACCAATCATTATGACAGCATTTCCAGAGGTGTAATAGACACCAAGGATATCTTTTATTTCTTATCGATAGTCTTTATTGGATTAGTGCTATCGGAATTCATGGTTTCGAAAAGAGCTTAGTATCATGCAAAAACAACTTGTAACTATACTCTGGTTGGTGGGCATCGTGGTGATGATCAATTTGTTGTCCAGGGATTTCTTTTTACGGCTGGATTTGACAGAAGATCAAACCTACACGCTTAGTCAGGCCACCAAAGATATCATCAGAGATCTGGAAGAACCGGTAACGGTGACCGCATATTTTACAGAGAACCTGCCGCCTCAATATGGCAAAGGCCTCAGTGATTTCAAAAATCTGCTCAAAGAATACAGCACTCGGTCCGGAGGCATGGTCAATTATGAATTTATTGATCCCAACGATGACCAGGTCCTCGAACAACAGGCCATCCAAAATGGCATTCAACCGCTGCTGATCAATGTCCGGGAGAAGAACGAGGTCGTGCAGAAAAAAGCCTTTATGGGTGCTCAGATATCGCAAAATGAACTTTCAGATATCATTCCATTTGTTTCACCGGACGGGCCGATGGAATACAATCTGACGACCTCTATCAAAAAGGTATCCGTAGCAGCCAAACCGACGATCGGTATCGTCCAGGGACATGGTGAACCCGGTTTTGAACAGATCGCCCAGGTCTATCAATCATTGAGTATCCTTTACGAAATTGAGAATGTGGATCTTTCCAATCCTGTCCCACAAAGACATAGAGCGGTGTTGCTACTGAATCCAGTAGATTCTATTCCACCCGTCCATTTCACCAATCTCGAAACCTATTTGAATCAAGGGGGCAATATTGCAATTGCTGTAAACCATATCAATGGTAATTTTCAAACGATGCAGGCCGAAGAGAATTCAACAGGTCTTGGATCATGGCTCAACACAAAAGGCATCAGTCTTGGTAAATCGTTGGTAATAGACGCGACGTGCTCTGCGGTAACCGTACAACAACGTCAGGGATTTTTCACGGTCAATTCTCAAGTTGAATTTCCATACTTCCCGAGAATAACCTCGTTTGGAGATCATCCGATAGTCAAAGGGTTGGATCAGATTGCGTTTCCATTTGTAAGTCCGGTCAATTTTAATGGTGATTCCAGTTTAGCATTTACGCCAATCCTTCAAACATCTGAGCGCTCCGCGATTAAAAACCTGCCGGTTGTCTTCAATGTGCAACAACAATGGCAACAAGCGGACTTCCCGCTAGGACCTCAGACCCTTGCCGGTGTAGTGCAGGGAGATTTTGGAGGAGATGGATCTGTTTCCCGATTGGTGGTTTTTGGAGATGGGGATTTCCCGATCGCTCAAGGACAAACCCAGGGAACAGCCGATAATTTTAGTCTCCTCGTCAATGCAATCGACTGGCTTTCGGATGATACCGGATTGATCGATCTGCGTACGAAAGGTGTCAGCTCCCGCCCCATAGAAGAAATGGAAGAAGCCAAGATGATCCGTATAAAATGGACCAACTTTTTGTTACCCATTCTTATAGCCATCGGATATGGCATATTCCGAAGACAAAAGAATCAGCAGATTCGAAAACGACGAATGGAAGAATCTTATGTCTAAGTAAACTGTGAAACAATGAATTGGAATAATAAAATATTGGCAATCATATTCTTTGCACTGTTTGGCATTTGGATCCTTACCAATGTCATCAACAAACCAGCCACCAGAAGCTTTCGATCTACATTGCTAGCGATCGATACCTCTTCTGTCGACCGGATTATTCTATACCCGGATGGCATCGATAGCAGCTTTGTAGAATTGAGAAAAGAAGGCAATGGATGGAGACTTCAAAAGGATCAGCGTCAGGCAAATGCAGATCCAGATAAGGTAAAAAATCTTCTTGGTTCAATGGTCCTGATACCAACCAAACAACTGGTATCGAAAAAGCCTGAGAATCAAGCCAATTATGAAGTGGATGAAGCTACCGGAAAGATCGTAGAAGTGTACTCCGGTGATGATTTGATTGAGCGGATCATATTCGGCCGGTTTAACTTTAACCAGGCAACCAGATCTTCGACCTCCTACGCCAGGCTCAGTGATGAAAATGAAATTTATGCCCTTGATGGTATGGCAGGTCTGAGTTTTGACAAGGACTTCAATGCATTTCGCAATACAGAACTATGTCGTATCAATCCGGTAGATATCAAAGGCATCACCTATAATGATCAGCAGTTGGCCCTTAATGATCAGGCACAATGGGTCACCAATGGCGTCTCTCTGGATTCTACGCAAATGGCTAATTATCTTAACGGATTAAGGGTAGTCACCAATTTTAGTTTTGCAGATGACTTTGTAGAAATGGCTACACCGGATCACCGGCTACAGATCATCGCGGACAACCAGACCAGACCTTTGGAAATCAAGGCTTATGCCAGAGGAGGAGGCTTCGTTGTCAAGTCTTCCGAAAACGAAGCGTTCTTTACTTCGGATTCTACGGGTGTATATCAGAAGGTGTTTGGCCAATTGAAAGACATGATGGCTCCCCCAACGAACTGACAGCGTTTGGGGCATTAGCCTCCATGCCGATTAAAAATTGAAACCAAGACCGGCAAGTATTTGATTGGAGTCATCATTGATCGCTTTGTGATATGAAATGCTCATCCCTGCTACTCCAAAGAATTCAAACCACAGACCACCTCCAAATGATGAATGCCAGTCAGAGGTTTTTTCACCTTTCAACCAAACACGTCCAACATCAAAGCTTCCAACCATACCTATTTTGAAAGGAGCGAAGTTATTTCTTACCTGTCCAAAATTAATACGAAGATCATGCGAGAAGGAAAAGGCTTGATCACCTCTGAATCTGCCTCTTCGTTACCCTCTGATGGATTCTCGTCCTCCGAGCGTGGCGGCTTGATAAAATTCATATCCAGCACCGACAGTTTGGTACATCGTCTTACTGCCCCAGACGACGGTTTTACTACGATTCAAATTCTGATAAATAGAAAGATGGGTTCTGAGGTCCCCAAAAGTAGTATCATCTGAAAGGTGAAATATATGACCTACTTCAGCAAGGAAATCAACGCCTTCAGTTGGAAAAAATCCACGTGCATTTCTATACCCAAATCCCATCGTTGATCTTATGAAGTTTTTGTTATCGTAGGGTTCTGCACCTAATTCTGCAGCGGCCGCTGGAGTAGTAATAAATCTTTCAATGGTTTGTTGGATTTCATTGCCTTCAAAGCGGTTGTCAAACGACAATCGCATTCCTGATGAAAGATCATTGAAAAATCCAAAACCTACTGAATTCTGTCTGATTCTTACCTGGTTAAACTCAAGTTCCTTATCAAAATCTTCGATGGATTGATTACCCAATCCGAAAAATTGCAAGTAGCTATTCCAATAACAGTCGCTAGATAACCTGTACTCCCAGTCCAGATCAGACAACAGGAGTCAACCGAACTAGATATGATATTTATGGATTGCCCGCCAAATGCGAAAGACCAACCCTTACACCATATTCATTCCGCCAATAAGTATCAAAAGTTGCTGCCACTTTTTACCTGATCGTTTATTGAATATAAAGTATCCATCTTCTATGCGTTTGTGGAGAAAGTTATGGCTCATTTTGATTGGAACATCGATAAAAGGAACCTTTATTAGTGCGTGGCTTGAGGTGAATTTGATGAGGTCTACAGTCACTGAACTTTTACTCATGGATGTAATGGTAGGTTTATGGTGAAAGAAGAAAGGATTTGTGATTCATTTGGGTTTGTAGATGTAACGATTTTACATATCTAGATTGTTGTGGGGTTTAGAGTTAATAGTGATTTTTATTGAGTGGCTTTGAATTTACAAAAACTCTAAGGATTTAATACAGGATTTATAATAGATTTTGATGTCTTAGTTTTATCCTCCTGCTTGACTATAATCAATGAATCCGCTACCGATTATCATAACTTTTGTATTTAGAAGTAATTACACTTGTTAAAAATTCATATCCACCTAATTTCTTGAAGTAATTATCTCTGTATTCGTAAAGCCAATATTTTCGAATATGAAGAAATCAATGCTTATCCTTCTCGTACCCTGGCCCTCTATTCTATCAGATTTTTTGTAATAGTATTGATAGGACCGGTGGTCGCTTTAATGAATCAACCATTTGTCTGGGAGGGGTTGTTTCAACTCCGTATACTGGATGTGACTGTAATTAGCAATCCAGTTCCATAGATCAACATTGAAAGATAATTTTAAGTGCTCAACCAAGAATCGTGGCTTTGCTCTGTCGTACTTTTACCAATAGATGAATGTCTCAGAAATAAACATTCCACACATCAGTACCGTCGAAAAAGAATCATATTCAAGAGTGGCAATATTTTTGCGTATTTTAAATACCATAACACTCAGATAATCATCTGATTAGGTATAAAAAAATACTCCCATCTAAGAACACACCAGCTACTTGGGGGCCATGTCCCTTAACTGATAACCTCAAACCGTTTACTATGAAATTTCAAACGAAACTGAGACCGGCCCTGTTCAGTATTCTGTTTTCTACCCTTTTCATTTCTCTTTATGCACAAAAGTCTTCGAATTTTAGCATTGATCTAAGTACCAATTTTATTCAGGATCTTGGTTTTGATTCATTCAAAGATCATCTCCTGGATCAGCCTTCATTAAGACTCAATTGGACCAACCCAAAATTTAGTCTGGGAGCTGAAGTGGGCATCATTAAGGATCGTGTAACAACCCTATTCGACGAGTATCCGAGAATCATGGGTGCTGTTGCTGATCTGGACGTAAATTCCGATAGTTGGAAACATACCTATCTCATACTCGGACCTTCATTGAATCTTATCAATAATCGCTGGCTTCAATTGGGAATTGGCGTCAAAGCAGGTTTCAACTTTTTGCAGGAGAGCCCTGATCTTATTATTCGAGACAAGTTTGATGCGGATAGGGTTTATCAGCAATATCTGCCGGCAGCTGAGAAAAAAATGGAGTTTCTTTTCAAGCCTGCACTCGAATTACAAGTCTTCCC
>JAHHJQ010000389.1 GCA_018680005.1 Bacteroidia bacterium
TACAATATGCGGGAAAAAGTAAATCGCTATTTTCTTGACACCTACTATGATATTGACAGGGATAGCATAGATCTCCTGGAAGGTAGATACCTGATCAAATCCGGATATCGCACAGAATATTTAAAATTGATACGCTACCTGAGAAATAATGATCTTTCCTCAGAGGAGCATTACGCGTATATAAAGTCCAAAATTGATGTTGAATCTTTTACGGATTTTATCATAACTCAGATTTTTGTCAATAACCGGGATGCCGGAGGCAATGTCAAATATTGGCGTGTACAGGACGAGACATCCAAATGGCGGTGGATCTTATATGACACAGATTTTGGATTCGGGCTACACAATCCCAAAGGGTATCGCGAGAATGCCCTTGAATTCTTTACAGAAGCGAATGGACCTAAATATCCAAATCCTCCCTGGTCAACGATTTGGTTAAGAAGTCTTTTGAAGAATGAAGATTTTCGAAATCATTTTATCAATCGATTTCAGGATCATTTGAATACTACATTTCGGACTGATCGGATGCTCAAGCATCTATATTCGATGGTTGATCTTTATGATCCTGAGATTTCACGACACCTGAAAAAATGGAATTTGTCCAAAAAACGCAGGGATCTTCATCTTGCAATCATGGAGCGTTTTGCACTTCGACGCCCGGATTATATGTATAATGATCTATCCGAATACTTTGATTTGGGAGACCTTCTAAAAGTTGTCATAGCACCACACGATAATGGAGATTTGGTATTGAATCAGCATTTGGATATTGTAGAACCGTTTGAAGGCCGATACTTTCAAAAGACCAAAATTAGGTTACAGGCCTATCCTTATTATGGTTTCCGATTCTCACATTGGGAGGGATTACCAGAGCACATCACTCAACACAATATCGTTGTTTCACTAGAAAAATACGATTCGCTTTCCATACGTCCTGTATTTGAGCCCTATACGCATTCGATCACTGGCAGAGTGATCTTTAATGAAATCAATGCCTATAGTCAGGATATCGGGGACTGGGTCGAAATATTCAATACAAGCAATGAAATCGTGGATATTGGCAACTGGATTATCACAGATCTCAGAAATGAATATCACCTGCCCAATATGTTTATCAACCCAGGAGAATATGTCGTTGTCTGCCAGGATACAACATTGTTCAGAAAGAAATTTGGATCCACTGACTTCAATATTGTCGGTAATCTCCCTTTTGGTATCAATAAAAGAAAGGAATACATCGCTCTATATGATGCAGATGGAGCTTCTGTAGATAGTTTAAGCTATGACATCGAACCTATAGACTCCAGTTTTACACTGAATCTATTACTACCTCATCTGGACAATTCCGATATCGAGAATTGGGAAATCCGTCCTGGATTAGGCACGCCCAATGCTGAAAATCCATATGTGCTGGAAAGCAGGATCAGAGAAAAGCAAATGATGTGGATGCGTTCAGGGTCTGTTATAGGTTTTGTTTTTATTCTTCTATTCATGCTTTTATTCCACAAAAGACTTGAAAAGCTCTGAATCTGATACTTGCTGAAGTCCATTGACCAATGGTAATATCAAATTGATTTTTCGGCGTACATTAAACTTTTTAACACTTAGATCATCTAATCATTAAACGATCGAATTTGAAAGGATCGAACGGACATACAGATGATGACTTGATACTGGAAATGATCCGGGATCAACATCGCAGAGAGCAGGGATATCGGTTGTTGATGAATGCCTATCAGGAACCGCTGTACTGGCACATCAGAAGGATAGTCCTAACCCATGAAGATGCCAATGATGTGGTACAGAATGTCTGGATCAAGATCTTTAAGAATATCGAAAGATTCAAAGGTGACTCAAAGTTGTTCACCTGGATGTACAAAATTGCGACAAACGAAGCCCTGACGCACATCAAAAAAATACAGCGAAAACATGCTGTTTCACTGGATGAT
This sequence comes from Bacteroidia bacterium, assembly GCA_018680005.1. Classification (GTDB taxonomy): domain Bacteria; phylum Bacteroidota; class Bacteroidia; order Chitinophagales; family Saprospiraceae; genus HDS-20. Next base: position 1,950 of record JAHHJQ010000389.1, read on the forward strand.
GAAAATGCAGTCATACGATTGCTCAAGGCTGATGATTACTTTGAAGGAAGTGATATCGAAGCACAACTTCATGCAGCGATAAGCAAGCTTCCTGAAAAACAGAAGCTGGTTTTCAACATGCGTTACTTTGATGACATGAGTTATAAGGAAATGCAAAAAGTCTTAGGCACATCAATAGGCGCTTTGAAAGCCTCTTACCATCATGCTGTGAAAAAGATTGAGCAATTTATAATGCAATCAGAAAAAACTTAATCCAATGAAGGATAAAGACATATATCAAGATGAATTCAATGATCTGCCGGATCTTCTTAAAGAGATGAAAGGCAAGACTTCATTTAAGATTCCGAACAATTACTTTAATCAGATGCAAGATGATGTCCTGGGTCAGATCATTAAAAGTCCTGCACCAGTTTCTACGCAGCATTCATGGTTGGAGCAATTGTTACAGAATATACAAACCTATTTCCAACCAAAATATGTACTTGCTGTAGCAGCAATTGCTGCACTGATAGTTGTTTCTGTTGGAATTAATCAAAAATCTTCTGTGTCAGATTATGAGGCTGTATTTGCAGAGTTATCAGAAGAGGATTATGAATACTTTTTAGACACCGATCTGGAAGAATTAGAGAACCAACAACTAATATCGGTCTTGACATCGAGCGAAGTAGCTGCAATCAATTATGTTCCTGTTTCTTCAGATCAAGTGTCCGAAGAGTTAATGGAAGAATACATAGTTGAAATGGATGATGAAACCATTATTTCATTAGAAAATCAATAGACAATAATTCATATCTACAAATAATATCTAAAATCGATATCATGAAAAAACTGATCTTATTATCAATAATGATGCTTGCCATGGGTATTTCCCTTTCTGCTCAGAAGACTGATCGCGATGATGCAGATTCAAAAAAGAAAGTGGAAGCATCAAAAGTCGCTTTTATTACCACCTATCTCGACTTAAGCTCGGATGAAGCTGCTAAATTTTGGCCTGTGTACAATGAATACAAGAATAAGTCTTCGGATTTGCGATCCAAAATGAATAACAAAAGAAAAGCAGCAGAATTAACTGATGACGAGTCCACAACAAAGCTGGATGCAATGTTAGAAGCGGATTCAAAAAAAGTAACCTTGAAGAAAACGTATTACACCAAATTCCGGGATATCCTTTCAGACAAGAAAATCCTGATGTTGATGGAAGCGGAAAGAGAATTTAGAAAGCAAATGGTCCGACACTATGC
>JAHHJQ010000390.1 GCA_018680005.1 Bacteroidia bacterium
TCGCGCAAATCCTTAGCTCCTACTCCTGGCGGGTCAAATTTTTGTATCAATCGCAACATTTGCTTTAACTCAGAAACAGAAGTTTCATTATTGTGAGCAAATAACAAATCGTCAATTACAGATAACAGGTCTCTTCGAATATATCCGTCCTCATCAATACTACCAATGAGCTGTTTGGCAATGATTAAATCGCGTTCATCTTCTAACTCGAGCAAGCCTAATTGTCGTTCCAGATGTTCATGAAAAGTAGTATGAACAGCGATTGGTATTGTTTTATCCTCTTCATCGCTGTAATAACTGGATTCATCCCTTGTTTTATAACTATCAGGATCATCTTCAAGATATTCGGTGAGATAATCGTCTAGTTCAAACTCTTCTTCAGATTCAGGTGTCGATTCTTCTTCGTTTTCAGTTTTGCTGTCCGTTTCTGAACCAAATGTCTGCTCCTCTTCTTCACCTTCATCAAGTGCCGGATTGGCCTCCAGCTCTTCTTTAATTCTTTGTTCTAATGCTACAGTAGGTATCTGTAGCAATTTCATTAATTGAATTTGCTGAGGTGATAGGGTTTGAACTTGTCTTTGACTTAATCTCTGATTCAGCATAATGCGAGGGATTCTAATTTATTTTATGTAGACGGATAATTTCTTGCCTTGTCAGTTCGAATAAAAGAAAATCTTTCCTTAGAAATAAGTTCTTATTCCTCGATCTGTGACAAGAATTAATCTATTTTATAAAAAATTTGTACCATCATATATGTCATCACATTAACATGTAAATACCCCACTATTATGGAGTAAACGCGCCATTATAACAAAAAATATGCCAATTGGATTATTACTGGTAAGAAAAACAACCCAAATGGGTGACATTCCCCCGACCACTATTATTATCTCAATTTTCAATTTTTAACTCCGGGTTACAAAATTTGCTCATTTTTTTCTGACAAATTTCATTGCCAGTGATTTATATATGATGATCTTTTGCATTATAAAAGGCTATGATCAAAGATTTGGTGCTTCGAGCAAAAACGAGACCAAAACCATAAAGTATGTTCCGCTTGCAAGTATTAATAATCATGTCAATTACTCAAATTTTCTTTTCATAATGTGTGACAAGTTAGTATTTGATCAAAACCAAGGTTTGTCAAAGTTTGTTTTTTGGTATACATTTGCAACTCCTATTTATTTCAAGCAAAACAACTAATGGAGCATCAGGATAATAGTGATCACGGAAAGAAAGGGTATTGTCTAATGTATGGTATTTTGTCTATCCTTTTCATAGTCATTTTACTCATTTATATATACAAGCAAAATGCACCCTTGACGTTTTAGCAAATAACCAAAATGTTATGACAAGAAAAGCCTTGTTGAAGAGTTCAACAAGGCTTTTTTTATATCATTTTCGTGATTGGAAGAATCTATCTTTTACCCTTAAAAAGGCCACCCAAAATCTTCATACCGAATCCAGCAACATCATCAGCAATACTTCCATCACCATCTTGATCTATAAATTTTTCTATCAAGCCCATTTCTTTACGCTGCGATTTAGCCTGAGTTAATTCATTAGTCAAAAGATCCGTGATCCCACCGGCGTCCAGTCCATTCGATGCTTTTGTCTTTCCCAATGCTCCCATGACTAAAGGAGCCAACATACTTAGTAGGCTACCAGCAGATGAACTGTCCAGGCCAGATCTCTGACTGATCATTTCCACCGCTCCGGATTGTTTACCTCCCAGGATATGTTTGAGGATACCAGATCCATCAATCATTTTATCGTTTTTAGGTTTGGCAGCACCGGTTGCCATTCCAATGAAATTGTCCAGGATGCTACCATCGTGATCTCTTTCAAGAGCATTTGCCAGAGCACTACTACCTTCTTTAGAAGTTGCGTTCTTTGCCAATGCTCCCACGAGGAGATCAATGGCACTAGATGCGGCGTTCTCCGTTTGCTTTTTATCTGCACCACCGAGTTGTCCGGCAATTTGTTCAACGATACCACCGGTAAGTTGGCCTTGTAATAAATCAAATATGCTGTTTGACATTTTTTAATTTTTTAGTTTGTTAGATAAATGAATATTCGGAATATATGATTTTGGAAGATCCTAAGCGTACTTATCAAATACTTTTTGGCTTCTTTAACAAAAATCATCCACCTAAGGATATTTCTTACTTTTGAATATCATAAAACATTGCATTTATCGTGTCCGAACCACTAGTTCCCGTCTCAAACGTCCCTACCGTTATTATAAATCCGATCATATCGGAATGTCGGGAACATGTGCTTAATTTATTCAATAAGGCAGAGTCCGAAAATAAGTTGATCTTTCATAATCTGAAGACAACAATTCAGTTAGTCTCATTGAGCCAAGAAATATTGGAAGGAATTCATATTTCAGATAGTAACAGGACTTCTATTCTATTGGCCTCTTGGTTCTGTTTTACTGGTTTTCTCTTAGATTATGAGAATGCTGAAGCTAAATCCATAGAGTATTTAAGAGATTTCTTGAATTCTTCTTCAACGAGTCTGGGCAATATGAAGGCGGAATCTCTGATTAGCCAATATTATCATCCTAAGTTAGAAGATGATATTGCTCATATGATTTTTAAAGACGCTCTTGTTTTATTGGAATATGGCAGCAACTACAAAGTTGCACAGAATCTCAAAGCCTATGAACTTGAGCTGAATAGCGGTGTCGTCAAAAATGAATCTGAATTTCAAGCTGAGCAATTAGCAAGGCTGTTGAATGCCAAGTTATCTACACCATATACTCTCAACACCTATGGACACATCCTTTCACAGAATATTCTAAGTACCAGAAAACGGATACAAAGAGCTTCCTCGGACAATAGCAAACAAAAAACGCCAATAAGATTTGAAGGTATTGAAGAAGGCATTCCAAATCGAGGGATTCAATCCTTTTTCAGGTCCAATTATAGGGTGCACATAAACTTGAGTGCTATAGCCGATAACAAAGCAAATATCATGATCTCTGTGAATGCGATCATCATCTCCGTTTTGATATCGCTGCTATCTTATAGGAATATTGCTGAAACACATCCACAGTACATACTCCCGGTTGTAATATTCATATTTACTGGATTGGCTTCATTAATCTTTGCTGTCTTGTCTGCAAGACCAAAAATTACCTATCCCAATAAAAATGTGGTGGACAAGAATATTCAAAAACGGAATATCATATTCTTTGGAAGTTTCGTAACCATGAAATTGGATCGCTATGAAGAAATAATGGATGAAGTATTTCGCGAAGATCATCTTATCTATGGCAATATGATTAGAGATATGTATAACCTTGGTAAGGTCCTGGACAAGAAGTATCAATCTCTAGTGATATCCTACAATATATTTATGATCGGTTTCGCCTTGACCGTGTTGACTTTTTTAGCCACTCTTTTTCTTTAGATTAAGCTTCCACCAATATATTTTGACGATAATATTTTTCCCACTCCCAGGCCGATTGAAGCATTTCCTTGATACCTTTTTCTGCTTTCCATCCCAATTCTTCGTTGGCATGTTTGGTGTCAGACCACACCTGTTCAATGTCTCCAGGTCTGCGATTGGTGATTATAAATGGTAACGGCACCTTATTCACTTCTTTAAAGGCTGTAATCATTTCCAAAACTGAGCTACCCCTTCCAGTTCCAAGATTGAAAATTTCAAATTTCTCTTTATTACTTTCTGTGATCAATCTGTCCATTGCTGTGATATGAGCTTTTGCCAAATCAACTACATGGATATAGTCACGTATACAGCTGCCATCAGTTGTGTCATAGTCACTGCCAAATACCATTAATTCTTTTCGAATACCATATGCAGTTTGTGTGATAAAAGGGACTAGGTTGTTTGGAATACCTTGTGGTAATTCTCCAATCAAGGCCGATGAATGGGCTCCAACAGGATTGAAATATCTCAATGAAACGGAACGAAATTCATTATTGGCGACCACAAAATCATGTATGATGTCTTCACACATTTGTTTCGTCCTACCATATGGGGATTCTGCAGGTTTTATCGGTGCTTGCTCATTCACTGGCAACGTATCTGGTTGTCCATAAACCGTGCATGATGATGAAAATATGAGATTGGGGATTTTCAACTCCTTCATCAATTGAAGGATTTCCATAACTCCACCTACATTATTCTTGTAATACTTAAGCGGTTCTGAAGTTGATTCGCCTACAGCTTTATATGCTGCGAAATGTATGATTCCTTTTATATTCCTGTAATCTCGCAATGATTCTTTCATCGCATCGATACTGCAGATATTTACTTTATGAAATATTGGAGTAATCCCAGTGATTTTCTTGATTCCCTTAAGGATAACAGGATCTGAATTTTCGAGCGAATCCAGAATTATTGGTATATATCCGCATGCTAAAAGTTCAACAACTGTGTGAGAACCTATATATCCCACTCCCCCAGTGACAATTATGTGCCCTTTATCCTCCATACTTATTGAAATCGGAATTTATTTCAGCGTATCTAAATTGAATGTATTTCCCCATTAATTGCGATCAAGATCTGTCCAAATAATGTCAATGAATCTTTCATCACTAATGAAGCCACTACCCCAACCTTTATGTTTCTGGGTGATACCCATCGCTTTTATTTCTTCTATTGACTTACCTGATTCAAATGCTTCTTTTACTTCATTATAAACAGTGTTGACGACCTCATGATACATCTTTAAATCTGATTTGGAAGCTAGTTCTCCATGTCCGGGGATTATTTTAGTTTCCTCATCCACTATCATCAGTGCTTTTTCAACTGCCTTGATCAACCCAGCTACTGAACCTCCAGAACCAAGATCTATATAAGGAAATCGCTTATTGAAAAAAGTATCGCCCATATGTATAACATTAGCATTAGAAAAGTAAACAAAAGCATCACCATCAGTATGTGCATGTTCAATGTGGATGATACCAATATCCTCTCCATTGATGTGCAATTTCATGTCAGAAGTAAATGTAACCACGGGCCAGGCATCTTTAGGGGTGGCCTTAGTTGTTCTATTGAAAGCTTTGTTGAATTGATCTGTACTGAGTCTCTTTCTCACATTCTCATGAGCAAAGATAATGGCCCCATCTTTGGCAAATGAAGCATTTCCTCCAGTGTGATCTCCATGCCAGTGTGTATTGATAACATACCTCACTTTGTGATCCGCAATTCTTCGAATCGCTGTTTTTAACTTCCAAAATAGTGGTGCATACTGATCATCAATCATAATCGTGGCGTCCTCCCCTGTAAATATTCCAATATTACCCCCTGATCCTTGAAGCATAAAGAGTTGTGGGGTGATTTCAACTATTGTGATTTGAACTTTGCTAAACCGGTCCTGGCCGATCAGGGTATATACAAATCCAAGAAAAATTATTGAAATGAAAAGCTTTTTCATAGAAACACATTTAATAGTGAAGACCAAATGATTATTCCGAAATAATCATTTGGCATATACAACATATACAATATTACATTAAGCTTTGAATATAGTGTATAATCCTATTAACTTCGCGTCATCAATCACTTCTTGTTAAGCGATTGTTTTATAAAGAAGGGTGGAGAGAACAGGCTCTGCGAATCCCTGGCAACCTCCAGTAAGGTGCCAAATCCTGCCAAATTAATTTGGGCATATAAACAATCGGTAAAGATTACTTTTTCCAATTGTTATAGGTCGATGAACTCTTAGTCAATCTCTGGAACAGGTCGGCTATGTTATGTTTTTTATTATTTAGCATAAACCATCATTAAATATTGGGAAAAATCAATTTTTTTAAAAGCAAAGCTCCCTTAAGCCTGGAGTCAGGAGCTACTCTATCCGCTTTTGAATTGGCTTACCATACATATGGGACATTGAACGCTTCCGGTTCCAATGTAATCTGGGTTTGCCATGCGTTGACGGCTAACTCTGATCCCGCGGAATGGTGGCCTGGGCTAGTAGGCCCGGACCTGTTAATTGATCCGAACAAATATTTCATAGTCTGCGTCAATATGATTGGATCATGCTATGGTTCTACAGGACCGACCAGCATAAACCCTTCTTCGGGAAGGATATATGGAAAAGAATTTCCATTAATAACCATCAGAGATGTAGCGAGTGCTTATAAACAACTTGCGGATCATCTGGGGATAAATCAAATATTTCTATCTCTGGGTGGCTCTACCGGCGGTATGCAGGTCATGGAATGGGCTATAATGGAACCAGACAGGTTTGAAAATATTGGTCTGATCGCATGTAATGCAAAACATTCTCCTTGGGGGATTGCTTTTAATGAATCTCAGCGGATGGCAATTTTGGCCGATCCTACCATTCACGAGGAAGGTCCACATGCAGGGGCAGCGGGATTAGAAGTTGCCAGATCGATTGCCTTGTTGTCCTATAGACATTATGCCATCTATGATCAGTCCCAATCCAATGGCGACGATAGATTGATCGACTTTCCTGCAGCTTCTTATCAAAAATATCAAGGAAAAAAGTTAAGTAAAAGATTTGACGTATGGTCGTACTACTTTCTCTCACTAGCTATGGATTCGCATAATATTGGTAGAGGTCGCGGAGGATTGACAAAAGCACTTGGTCAAATCAAAGCAAAAACAGCTGTTATAGGAATCGATAAGGATATTCTGTTTATATATCCCGAACAGGAATTCCTTCAAAAGTATATTCCACATGCCGAGTTATTCAAAATCCATTCAGACTATGGTCATGATGCATTCCTAATAGAATACGACCAGTTAACTAATATTTTTACTCAATTTCTTAAGCGCTGAATTTGTTTCAATGAGGCAAAAAAGACTGACGACGCTATCGCTCTTATGTTTAATTGCGGGTTTGAAGCAATTAGTTTGTTAGAGTGTTAATTTAATAGCGCCGTAGTCTTTTAGACTTTTGTTCTGGGAAAATACAATCCTTTGTATGTCGGATTTCATTTGGTGTAAGGATAAAGCAGTATAGGGAACTGCCTCAACCAAGACTAGTGATAATATTAACGAAATTGTAAGAACATTGTTGGAAAAGAGAGGAAAAAAATTAACTCAGTACTGCTACAGTCTTTTTTCCGATGTAGACTTTTTCCTGTGGCATCAGCCCAAATCTTTTAATTTCTTCCTCGGATAATTCAGAAATGAAATTAATTTCTGAGGATTCAAAGCCTATTTCTGATAACACCTCTGCATAATCCCGCCCATATAATCGATAGTGATCATCTTGCCAAAAATGTTTTTCACGTTCCTTAGGATCTGTTATTGTTGAATCCTCATATGTCGTAGCGTTTTGATAATTGATAGGAACCTGCAACATTGCCCAACCGCCTGGTTTGAGCACTCTGAATAATTCTTTCATTGCCTGCTGATCATCTTCGATATGCTCGAGTACATGATTACAAAGCACAACATCGAATGTATCATCATCAAATGGCAAATCACATATATCACAGTGTACATCAGCCCAGGGGCTATTGAGATCTGCCGTAATATATTCGAGATGATCCAATTTTTTGAACGCTATTCTAAAACAATATTCAGGGGCCATATGCAAAACCTTTGCTTGTTTCTTAAAGAAATCAGTCTTTCGTTCAAGATATAACCACTGGAGGCGATGTCTTTCGAGTGATAACGAATCGGGCGCCATAGCGTTAGGTCTGGAATTGATCCGTCCGTAAGGCAACATTCTTCGATAACTGATACCTGTAATTGGGTCTTCAAAAATGTTACCCCTCATGAATAATGACATAGTCTTAGTTATGATGGGTGCAATTCTGTGTAACAAATGTCTTGGCACCTTTCTTAATGCCCAACTAATTATTCTTTTCATATAAACTCTAGAGCTTAAATACCTTAGGATACCTTACGGTTTAGATCCAACCATTGTTGCCAAGGAATCTTGCTCAAACTTTAAATAGCCTTTGACAATCAGGTATTGGGCGGCAATGTAAGTCGACATGACCAAAAGCCCACCAAAAGGTATTTCAAAAGCAAATTTGTTCAATGCCAGAATACTATCTGATACCATGAAGAGAAAAACCCCGCTAAGAACCCAAAGATATTGTTGACCACTTTCGATCCTCCAAATGCCCGCTATCACCATTGCTCCTATGACCAATGTGTAGGCTATAACTGGTATTAGCATACCCGCGACATGAGGTAATAGAACCATCTGGATAGCCACAGTGATTATCAATACCAGTAATGTGAGCAATATTTTCTTATTATTCCTTTTGCCTATCTGTTTAATAAAACTCACAGCATACAATATTTGCATCAGAAGAAATGCTCCAAGCCCTATTAAAAACAGATTGTCAAACATTAAGACTGTATCACCAATGAGCGCAAATACGAGAGCGATTAGGAATATAGGCGCTGGAGAGCTACTCCTGATGTAGTAGTATAGCAATAAAGAAATCAAGATAAGTGGCTTAGTCAAATATCTACCTTGGGGAAAGACGACCACAAACACCAGCTCCGCTATAGCAAGAACCAGAAATATTTTATCAAAATGTTGAATCAATTTCATTTTGTTGTGATTTCTCTGATTTTGATATTCTTAAATGCTACCCGATCTCCATGATCCTGTAAAGAAATCTTTCCTCTTCTACTCTTGCCGAATGCTGGCATATCTTTAAACTTGCTGTTGGTAATCATCTCTTCCCATTGAGGTGTGAACATTTCGGTTTCTACTACTTTTCTGCCGTTCAACCAATGTTGCAATGTTCCATTATCAATCACAATTCGGGCATGATTCCATTCACCAGCAGGTTTTACAGTTTCGTATTTACAACTGATCATATCAAACAAATCCCCAGCCCTATGTGTAGGAATCTTGGCATCAGGATGACATACATTATCCAAAACTTGCATTTCTGGTCCGGTCAACCATGGATAATCATAATCTTCGCTCTCTACAACATTGAACATGATACCACTATTACCGCATGGTGCTATTTTCCACTCCAGGGAAAGTTCAAAATTTTCAAATTCTTCATCGCTTATGATATCCCCACCATCCTTTGGTTGCCATTGACCATCTTTCTTAAAAGCATCTAATGTCAAAGCTCCGTCTATGACTTTCCAGCCAGTTCCTATTGTGTTTTTATTGAAATTATGCCATCCTTTGGATGTCTGACCATCGAAAAGAAGCTTCCATCCTGCATCTAACTCATGAGCAGAAAGTGAGTTATCTTTTATAGGTTGTGGTCGTTCTTTGGTTTCTCCTGGATTATCAACAGGTATCTGATTCATCGTATACCACGCTTCTGTAGACCATAAATCGTGATTATTCTCAGAAATAAAATGGTTCTCTATTTTAAGATAAACTACATGGTATTTTGCTTTAATTCCTTCAATCTCAAGAAAAACGCTCCTGCGATCCTCGCTTACATTAGCAGATATGACTACTAATTCAACTTCATCCAGTTTGGGGCCGCCATAGTTCTCAGTTGGTTCGTATCTCCATTGAAGAACTTCATAATCCTCGGAATCCCAACCATCGCCCTCACGTAGTGGTTCTGTAAATTCAATTTCCAATCCATTAGATTTGGATCGAACAGCAAGCATTTCAAAAGTTGGTTTATTATTAAATTCCAGTTTTTGCAAACCGTACCATAATTTTCCGGAATGTCCCCAATTACCTGTAGACCCAATGCCTCCGGCATATAGGGCCCCGTCTGGCGACCATCTTAACCGATTAATCCCAGCTTCTAGCCCTTGCGTAAATCGAAATACACATCCCTGGTATTGATCGTTAATTTTTTCAACAAACACTCTCTTGATTCCTCCATGAGTAACTTCTCCATGAATCATTTGTCCATTGTAAATACCTTTGTTGATATAGGTAGGCGTACTTGGACTATTCCCGATTTCATCTTGAGGTAACCATACTACCGGTAAAGTTTCATCTCTGGAAGCTGTACCTTCAAAATCTACAGATCTTGATCCATACCAAGCACCTTCTTTGACATGGACAATCTTTGAAGCAGGAAGCCAGTCACCCTGGTTATCCGCAACAAACAATTCTCCATCAACTCCAAAGCCGATTCCGTTGGGGGTTCTCAATCCTTCAGCTATAAACTCCACAGTACCTCTGACTTTAGAGATTTTGGCTACTTTCCCCCTATCCTCTATTTGTGGATTGGTACTAGCACCTCCGGGTTGAATTGCGGTAGCCAATGTTGCATAGAAATAACCATCTTTATATTCGAGTCCAAATGCAAATTCATGAAAATTTCCAGACGTCAACCAATCGTTAGATACGACCTGATATTCATCTATTAGTTCATCCCCATCATGATCGATAAGTTTGGTGAGTTCCTGTTTTTGCAAAACATAAATTTCATCATCGACAACCTTCAGACCCAGTGGCTCCGCTAACCCTTTAGCAATTGTTTGTACGTAGATCTCTTCTGGGTTACCGGATTCATGGCCAGTTATCATATACACTGTACCTGCAGGATCCCACGTGCTGACTATCATTCTTCCATCTGAGAGAAAATCTATTCCCCCTACTTTGGGTAAGAAGTCATCGGGTCTGGCTTGCTGAACTGTAAAGCTTGGATGAACTTCATCTAAGGAAAATCCATCTCCCGGAATCTTTATACTGTTCGTCATTTTCAATCCTCCTTCTCTGAACACAGGAGCTTGATCTTCTTTATGATGCCAAAAGTAATTGGGAGGAATCGTTTTGAACATATTGTCACTAAAGGATCTCCACTGAAGTTGAATACTCTTCCCACCCATACTTTGAAAAAACTCCAATCGCAACTGGTGAAATCCTTCCTTTAAAGCAAGTTCTCCATCTCTGGCTTCTGCACCATGCAACCCATCAAAATCTATTACAACCTGATCATTTAAATAGAGTATAGAACCGTCGTCAGAGATTAATCTAAATACATAATTATTATCTATGGGAATCTTGATATACCCCTCGAAGAGAAAACCAAAATTGTCTCCTGCGTCACTAAGATCACTGTCTAATAATGATATATCTGGAAGGATGATTTCAACTAAAGCATCGCTTTCAAAATCCATATCAGCCATCTTGGTTAAGGTACTGGATGACTTGAAATATTTTACTCTCAACCCTGGCAACAACTCATTCTCAAATGAACTTTCTTTTCCTACAACATAATCCAACCCTGGATCAATTTCCGCTGTCATTATAGCTTCCTCTTCTGCCTCTGTATCAGCATCCAGTTCCATTATATATGTCACCATTGATGAAAGGTCAGATTCTTCTATTCCCGGATGCGCAGTCATGACGGCTGGACCCCATACACCAGAGCCTCCATTCCTGATCTTACTGGCCAACATTACCCGATTTTCCTTAGTATTCCTATATTTCTTTGCCACTTCAACGTATGCAGGACCTATCGTTTTTTTAAATGTATTATGACATGTTTTACAATCCGAACGTGCGATAAGTCTTGCTCCTTCTGGTATAGATTCTTCTTCATCCAATTTTTTATTCGAATTGGGAATGAGAGGTGTTTTTACAAAAGTGGTCTTGAGCTCAGTATTTTGATTGGAATTTAGAACCAACTGACCATCAACCGTAATTCCCTGGACATTGTCGATCTTTAACTCAGTCGTACTTGTTGCTTCAAAACTCCCATTGGTCTGAATACTCGATTCCAATACTACAGAGCCTATGGTTGTTTTTAATACGACTTCTTTTCCTTCTGGCACGTCTGAAGTTTCAAATAATCTATGCATTCCAATTGAACCATCTTCTGTGATATAATAGTCAGGAGTTTCAGAAATTGTTATGGTATTTCCTTCGTCATCAAGGATTTCATAGTTTAAGGTTACAGAATTCCCTGAGAATCTGTGTCCTTTGTACTCAATAACCACAGGTTTCAGTATTCCTGCTTCTCTCAATTGCCATTTCTGGTCTTCGGGTTCCATATAGCTATCTCCTATAGTAGTCGGTTGTGGTCCGTGAACGGTGGTATACACGGCACCGTCGAAATGTACATGTCCTTTCCAGGCTTTATATAGCGTACAGTCATCCGTATTATAAGCTGCCCACAAATCGTCGTGTAATGCCAGGATGACCATCCTTGCCTGTGAATCCAATACAGATCTAAATACCCAAGGGTTATGCGGCCTATCTGCATCAAAATGATCACCCGTGACCCTTTCGGTCATATCTTTACATCCAGTCGCAAATACAAAAGCAATAAAAATCACTGCCGGTAAATTGAACTTCATTTATTTATTCTTTTTAGAAATAGGCGAATTCGTTGTTGATTTTGGAGTCAGGATAGTCCTAAAAGACTACTTTTGGCAACCATTATATTTAATCAAAAAAATCTAAAATACTTCTTTTGGATTATCTATCACAGCACATAGAAAGTCTTATATTTTCGGCTTCAAGTCCTATTAAAGTTTCGGATATCAAACAAGCGCTAGAATCTGCTTTTGATGCCAAAATCCAAGAGAGCGAAATAATTAAGGCCGTCGATCAGCTTAGAGAAAAGTATGCCGATGAAAGTTTCGCTTTTGGAATTGAGCATATAGCTGGCGGATTTCAATTTTTGTCCAAAGCTCCTTATTTCAATACGATTGGAGAATATATTAAACATGAGGCTAACAAGCGATTGTCGCGTGCTGCTTTGGAAACATTGGCAATTATCGCATATAAACAACCGGTTATTAAATCAGAAATTGAGAAAATCAGAGGTGTTTCCTGTGACTATACGGTTCAAAAACTATTGGATAAAGAACTCGTAGAAATTCTTGGGCGTGATGACGGTCCTGGAAGACCATTGATTTATGGTACTTCCAAAAAATTCATGGATTACTTTGGCATTTCAGGAGTTAAAGATCTACCTCAATTGAAAGATTTTGCCAATCCTGATGAAGAGATTGGTCTTCCGAAAGACATCGTTGAAGATTCTACGGAATCCGAACCTAAGAAAATTATAATCGATCAATCTGAAAGTGCAGAAGGAGATGGTCTGGCTGAAGACACTTCTATTCAACCAAGGCCTTCCGAATAGAACCTTTTTATTGTTTAGTGTTTGTATCTATAAGGTTTATCATAATTAGTATATGGAAGAAAAACCATTGGTCAATCGTGTAGCAAGTAGTGGCTTGATTACGCTTAATTTAGAAGACTATTTTCCAAAGGAAGGTTTAGTTGTATTTGATCTAAAGGATTATCTCTATATGGAACTTATCCTTAAGGAGAAAGACTTTAGAGGAGCAATGAAAGATCATGATTGGTCCCAATATGATGGAAAGAATTTGGCGGTATTTTGTTCTAACGATGCTATCATTCCTGTCTGGGCATATATGCTGGTAACTACTTATGCAGAGCCATTTGCCAAAGAAATCTTTTGGGGGAACGAAGAAGCTTTCTATTCTAATTTCTATACTAAGGTGTTTTCGAAATTGGATCTGAAATCTTTTGAAAATAATAGAATCGTAATCAAAGGGTGTGGAGATCTTCCTGTCCCCGTTTCAGCTTATCTTGAGGTCACAAAAATTCTTCGACCTATTGCTAAATCGATTATGTATGGAGAGCCGTGTTCAACGGTGCCCATTTATAAAAAGAAGATTAAAAGGTAATCTTAGGAATCTTTATTTCATATTCCTTGCCGCTTGTATTGGTTAATTTATGCCTTCTCAGCCAAGGGTTATATACTTTGAGGATCCTATAGGAAATACCATATTTATTCGCAAAATCTCCCAGATTTTCAATGGTAGTATCCACTGTGACGATGTTGAAATCTGTCATGGGAGGATATAATTCGCTATCATCTAAATAAAATCCGTACCGCTCAGGATGTTGCATTATCTCCTTAATAGCGGCTATACGGAAATAATATCTAGTAGTCTCCTGACTCATATTTAAGTCAAAATAGGATTGCGCTTTCTGTTTGGCAATGGCATTCTTTACTCCTGTAGTTCCGGCATTGTAAGCAGCCATAGCAAATGCCCAGGTACCCAATTTTTCTTTTTTAGATTTCAGGTATCTAGCAGCTGCCCGAGTAGCTTTTTCTATGTGATATCTTTCATCAACCTCATCATTAACTTGCATACCATACTCTCTGCCCGTTGCCTTCATGAATTGCCAAATGCCTTTTGCTCCAGCAGAGGATGTAGCATTCATGAGATCGCTTTCTGCAATTGCCAAATATTTCATGTCATCAGGCACCCCTTCTTCGGCAAGAATAGGCTCAATGATTGGAAAGTACTTGTTTGCCTTCTTGATATTTAGAATCGTTCGGGAGTGTCTATAGGAGTTCTCAACAAGTTCTCTGTCCAGACGCTCTCTTACTTCCTGAATATGAATTGGGATAAATTCTCCTGCAAGAAAATAATCCTTACTCAAGTCTAAACTGTGAACAATCTGAGATAAAGAATCTGTTCTCTTTGTTAAATAGGAGGAGACTGTTCTCGACACATCTACTTTCAAGAAAGATGTAAACAGGAATAACAAGACTAGGGATGACAGTACGAGATTAGCTCTTAGTAATTTCTTATTCTCCATAGTTTCACTTTTATATCTGTTCTTCGTTTAATCCAATTTACAAAAAAGTAAAATGGGTAATTGTTAAAAAAATCTTCCTGTACCACCAATCTATCTCGCACAGCGCACACAATACTTGCTCTCAGGCATTAGTAATAGTCTTTTAGGTGCTATAGCATTTTGGCACTCCAGACACTTTCCAAAACCAGGATTATCCAAATTCGCAAGCGCCAATCGCAATCCGGATAGTCTTTTCACATCTGCCCTAAGCGCAGCTTTCATAACACTCTGATTGTTGATGGCATCCATTCTGGAAACCCGACCTATAGAATTTTCAGGGGCATATGGCTTAACCAATTCTTCTAATTCCTCTATTTTCTTGGAGGTTCTTTCTATTTTCTTCAGTATCAGATCTTTGAAATTCGCGCGTTCCTCTTTATTCATGAATACTGATTGTTAGTGTTTTAGACATTCTAATATTATTTATCTGTTTGACTTTAACAAGTTTCACATCAGATATCGAATTTTTTTTCGTTGAAAAGCATTAATATAGATAGCCGCACACTACAGACTATACTATGAACTGCTTTTATTGGACATACATTGGCGATCGCAATGAAAAAACACAGGTAGGCCTATATCATTCAAAAGAATCAGGCAATGTCATGTTGTATTGCGGCCAAAAGATCTTACTCATCGATTTTTACGTATTCAAATCTAAAAAGTATAGCTTTTTTATTGGAGATGAGCTTTGTGAGGTGAATATTGAAAAGAAGAATAATTGTTTCTACTATGGTATGGAGATCAACACGAAAGCTGACACACCGAGAAACAGGGCTCGCAAAATAATAGATAGAAAAGATATGGTAGAAAGCTTGGTAATGATGGGAATCTTCATTGGTGCCATCGCCATCGTTTTTTACGGGCTGATATAACTCAACGACAACCGAATAAAAAAGGGATCCATTCTACTGAATGGATCCCTTTTCAATATTATACGAATTGATTAACTATTCATTGAAACCAAGAATTCTTCATTACTCTTCGTATGAAGCATATTCTTTCTTAAGAATTCCATAGCTTCTACAGGTTTCATATCAGCCAAATGGTTTCTCAATAAAAACATACGCTGAAGTGTATCCTTATCCTGAAGAAGATCATCTCTTCTTGTACTGGATTTAGTTAAATCAATTGAAGGATATAATCGTTTATTCGCTAGTGTTCTATCCAATTGTAATTCCATGTTACCGGTACCCTTGAATTCCTCGAAGATCACCCCATCCATCTTTGATCCGGTATCAATAAGGGCAGTAGCCAAAATTGTAAGTGAACCACCGTGCTCTATATTTCGCGCAGCACCAAAGAATTTCTTGGGTTTATGAAGCGCATTGGCTTCAACCCCGCCTGATAATACCTTACCGCTAGCAGGTGCAACAGTATTATAAGCTCGTGCCAATCTGGTAATTGAATCCAGGAGGATAACAACATCGTGTCCACTTTCAACCATTCGTTTTGCCTTTTCAAGAACCACTCCGGCAACTCTAACATGCATTTCTGCTGGCTCATCAAATGTTGATGCTACCACTTCTGCCTTTACACTTCGTTTCATATCTGTCACCTCTTCCGGTCTCTCATCGATGAGCAAAACTATAAGATAACACTCCGGATGATTTTTGGCAATGGCATTTGCGATGTCTTTTAAAAGGAAAGTCTTACCGGTTTTGGGTTGAGCAACAATGAGCCCTCTTTGTCCTTTCCCAATTGGCGTAAACAAATCAATCATCCTGTTGCCGTAATCCCTTCCTGAAGGATCTCCAGTAAGACTAAATTTTTCGTCAGGGAACAAAGGGGTCAAATATTCAAAAGGAACACGATCTCTTACGTCTTTAGGATCCAAGCCATTGATCTTAGAAACCTTTAGAAGAGCAAAATATTTCTCTCCTTCTTTCGGCGGCCGAATAGCCCCAACTACATTGTCACCAGTTTTCAAACCAAATAATTTGACTTGAGAAGGCGATACATAAATATCGTCAGGTGAAGTGAGATAATTATAATCTGCAGATCTCAAAAATCCATAGCCATCAGGCATCATTTCGAGTATGCCTTCTCCTTCTATGATGCCATCTAATTCAACATTAAATTTCGTCTTACTATGAGTTTCAGATTCACTCTCTTCAGATCTATGTTTTTCGTGTCCCCCTTCCCTTCTGCCTTCGCTGCGTTGTTTTCTTCTATCCTGACCTTTCGGTTGTTCTTTTTTTGCATCTCTCTTCTCTTCGGGCTTTTTTGTAATTTCTGGCTCAGGTGCTGAGGTAGGTTCTTCCACAAGTCCAGTTATAGCAGTGTCAGTTGGCTTTGTCTCTTTGGGCTTCCTTTGCCTAGATTTTTTCCTTTCGGTTTCCTTTTTCGATTTAGAAGCCCCTTTGTCATCGTCGCCATTTTCTCTGGCAATCGCCTGTTCATCAAGAATTTTGTAGATAAGCTCTTGTTTGTTCAATTTTTTATAACCTTTCAGGTCAAGGCGTTCAGCTAGTTCCTTTAGCTCGGGAACAAGCATGTCGTTAAGTTGTAAAATGTCTAACATTGTTTAAATAAGAATGGATAGTCAACACCATAGAGGTGGACAAAATGTTAATAGATGAGGATTTGATTAAATATTATTTATTAATTATTTCGGGTATTTCTCGGGAGAAACTAATCGGTAGAAATCAGGCGATTAGTGCTTAGTATGTGTTTGCGACGCTAAAGTAATATTTTTTTACGAAACCTGAATTACCCTTGCACAATTATACTAAACTACCCTTAAAACGAAAGATCTGCTTAAAAGTTTGGTAAATCATGCACTATTTGCTGAATTATCGCTTTGAAATTGGTGAAGGAAATCTATGGATAAATGAACATGCTAAGGGTCACATTTGAAGGATTAAATCCACATCTTTGCGTTTTGTTTAAATATTAGTCTAATCACAAAATAGACTGTCGACTATATGTTGTTAGTAAAATTCCTCAGGGATAACAAAGAAGAAGCCAAATCCGGACTAAGGAAACGTGGTTTTACAGAAAATGACCTAAACTTAATTGATGAGGTTATTGATATAGATGATCGGCGTAAGAAGATCCAATTTGAGCTTGATGGAGTGCTTTCAAATATCAAAAGTTTATCTGCGGATATAGGAACACTTTACAAAACTGGGAAAGTTCCAGAAGCCAATTCTAAAAAAGCGGAAGTAGCTACTTTCAAAACTGAAAGCGAACGTCTTCAAAGAGATTTGAAAATGGCCCAAGATGATCTATTCGAACGACTCTTGAACATCCCCAATATTCCTCATAACAGTGTACCATCAGGAACAACAGAGGAGGACAATGAAATTCATCGAAACTGGACTCAAGAATTACCAATACTAGATGCTTCTGCCAAACCGCATTGGGAATTGGCTGAAGAATTTGACATTATTGATTTTCCACTTGGTGTAAAGATCACAGGAGCTGGATTCCCTGTTTTTAAAGGAAAAGGTGCCAGGCTTCAAAGAGGATTGATCAACTTCTTTCTTGATCGGGCAACCAGTGCTGGTTATCTCGAAATCATACCACCTCTTGTTGTAAATGAGGACTCGGCCCGAGGTACAGGACAAATTCCAGATAAAGAAGGTCAAATGTACCATATAGAAAAGGATGAACTTTATCTCATTCCAACTGCCGAAGTACCGGTCACGAATATTTATCGAGATGTCATTCTAAAGGAATCCGACTTTCCAATCAAGATGACAGGCTATACACCTTGTTTTAGAAGGGAAGCAGGAGCTTATGGAAAGGATGTTAGAGGTTTGAATAGAGTACATCAATTTGACAAAGTGGAGATCGTACAGATTGAACATCCAGATAATTCCTACGACACTTTGATGTCCATGCTGGATCATGTTCAAGGACTGCTCAAAGAATTAGAACTTCCATACAGAATTTTGAAATTGTGTGGTGGAGACCTTGGATCAGCATCTGCCATTACCTATGATTTTGAAGTTTATTCTGCTGCCCAAAGGAAATGGCTCGAAGTAAGTTCTGTGTCTAACTTTGAGACTTATCAAAGTAACAGGCTCAAACTTAGGTACAAAGGAAGTGACCAGAAAAACCATTTGGCCCATACACTTAATGGTAGTGCACTTGCTTTAGCAAGAATCGTAGCTGCATTATTAGAAAATAATCAGACCTCTGAAGGCATTCGAATTCCCAAAGCTATTGTTCCGTATGTCGGTTTTGATCTTCTGAACTAGCGAATTGTGAAGCACTTTTGTCGAAATTGATGACCTGAGATGATCTTTTTCGTTAAAATAGTAGTTAGTAAATAGATTAGAAATTCATTAAAAGGATTTATAAATATGATGGGTTACTTCATAATCGCAGGTATCATGTCCGTAGTAGGAATGGTACTCAGTGGGAGATTAAAATCAAAATTTAGAACTTATAGTCAGATCAGGACTTCAAGTGGTCTTTCCGGAGCTGAAATAGCGAAAGTGATGCTGGACTATTACGGCATTCATGATGTAAAGATTGTAGAAGGCAAAGGCTTTCTTTCTGATCATTACAATCCACTTAAAAAGACAATATCATTAAGTCCTGAAGTCTATCGGGGTCGTCATGTTTCGGCAGCTGCTGTAGCTGCTCATGAATGCGGACACGCTGTCCAACATGCTGAAGCCTATGCATGGTTAAAATTTCGAAGTGCGATGGTGCCATTTGTGAACTTTGCCTCTGTCGCTCAACAGTATTTGCTAATGATAGCCCTTGGATTTTTCGGATCCGGTGGAAACACCACGATTCTGTTAATAACAATAGTTGCCTTCATGGCAACCACTTTGTTTTCGTTTGTCACCTTACCTGTTGAATTTGATGCAAGTAACCGGGCATTGGCCTGGTTGGATGAAAGTGGTCTTACAAATGGTCAGGAATATGACGGAGCCAAAGATGCCTTATGGTGGGCAGCGATGACATATGTCAGTGCAGCATTATCGGCATTAGCCATCTTGATCTTTTTAGTGCTTAGGTTTATGGGATCCTCAGATTAATTTCGATTAATTATGACCCCCAAAGAGAAGAGGGCGATTTCAAAAGAAATCAGCCCTCTCATGACATGCATAAATGCATAACACTCTTAAACAGTCATTATTTCTTTTTCCTTAGCGTTCAACAATTCATCAACTTTAGAGCTATAGGAATTGGTTAGATTTTGAATTTCATCTTCCTTACGTTTACCGATGTCTTCAGGGTAACCATCTTTTACACTGGCTTTCACACCATCCATGGCCTTATGCCGAGCATTCCGCAAACTAATCTTAGTATCCTCCCCGTAGGTTTTCACCTGCTTGACCAAACCAATTCTTCTTTCTTCTGTAAGCGGAGGTATGTTGATTCTCACAAATTCTCCATCATTCATGGGTGTCAGCCCAAGATTGGCTTCGAAGATTGCCCGCTCAATAGGTGCAAGCATGGTCTTTTCCCATGGTTGAATACTCAGAGTTCTCGAATCTGCTGCTGTGACATTAGCCACTTGTTTTAGAGGAGTTGGAGATCCATAATAATCTACCATAAGATCAGAAACCATTGAGGGAGCAGCTTTCCCTGCCCGAACTTTCACCAATTCGTGTTTTAAGTGATCTATCGCATTCTCCATGGCTTCTTTAGCCATCTCAAGGATTAATTCTACATCTTCGTCCATAATCTATTAGCCTTTATTTATTGGAATGTAAGGTGAATTTACTCTACAACTATATTTTATACAAATGTCGAATGGTATTGGTTTATGAAAATCGCTTTAGGGATATACCCGACCTTCCTGATTTTGGAAGAATTTAACCTCTAAATCCTTACCATCAAAAACAGCATAGCTGTTGAAATTCATCCACTCTCCCAGATTAATATATCTGCTTTTCTTGTTTTCCAACTGAACATCAATTGGCAGATGCCTGTGTCCAAAAATAAAATAATCGGCATCAACCGTCTTAGATTTAGTATTAGCGTAACTCCATAACCACTCTCTGTCATCACCAAGATATTGCTCTTCAATTCTTGTCATTCCTCTGCTCCTTCCTGAAAAGAAATTCGCTAGTGCAATACCAAAATTAGGGTGTAGCCTGGCAAACAACCATTGACATATTTTATTGGCAAAAATCTTCTTTATCATTTTGTAACCATAATCTCCCGGTCCGAGACCATCTCCATGTCCAATGAAAAATTTTTTACCGCTAATCTCATGAATTACTGGTGTTCTGTATAAGGGGGCATTGAGCTCTTTGCTCAAATAATCAAACATCCACATATCATGGTTTCCTGTAAAAATGAAAAGTTGTATTCCTGAATCACTCAATTCTGCGAGTTTGCCTAACAACCTGATATAGCCCCTTGGAACGACATGCTTATATTCAAACCAAAAATCAAAAAGATCACCAACCAGATATATCCGATCCGCTTCGGATTTAATACTATCCAACCAGGAGACAATTTGTTTCTCTCGTTCTTCACTAGAATATTTCACCGAAATACCCAGATGAAAATCAGAGGCGAAATACACTTTCTTTTGACCCATTTCTAATTATGGTATGTTGATAAGGCTATCTTAGCCGGTCTAAAATCGTCAAAATTATGGATTTGAATTGAGCGCAGTAAAAGTTCATCGTATTGGCTTTACATTTAAACACCATCGAAATCAAGAATCATGGCATCTTCAAAACATATCATAAGATTGGATCATATAGGTATCGCCGTTAAAGACCTCCATCACAGCAATGACCTTTTTGAGGCATTGATGGGTAAATCTCCTTATAAGTCTGAATATGTAGTATCTGAAAATGTGATGACATCATTTTTTAGAGCCGAAAGATCAAAAATAGAACTCCTTCATTCTGATGACCCAGAAAATGTCATCAATAGATTTATTGAAAAGCGAGGGGAAGGAATTCATCATATCGCCTTTCTGGTGAAAGATATTGAAGCAAGCATTCAAGATTTGAAGTCTAATGGATTTGAATTCATAAATGAAACTCCGAAAAAAGGAGCGGACAATAAGATAATTTGCTTCTTGCATCCTAAAAGTTCTAATGGAGTGCTTATAGAACTTTGTCAATCCATTGATCCGGAAAAATAGATGGATTGGACTCATATCGTAATTGCTATTCTTGGAGGAGGTTTCGCTGGATTCATCAATACTTTTGCCGGTAATGGATCAGCTATTACCCTTACTATACTCACTGAAATATTCGGATTGCCGGGCAATATAGCTAACGGGACGAATCGAATTGGCATTGCCTCTCAAGGTATAATGGGCACTTTTAGCTTTTACAGAAATGGGAAACTAAATCTGGATAAAGGTAAACCCATCATCTTTTCTACAATTGTTGGTGCGATAGCCGGTGTGTTAACTTCCATTTATGTTTCCAGTGAACAGTTTATGATGGTTTTTAGAATCCTCATGGTTGTTATGCTATTTATTCTGTTAATCAAACCAGGAAGATGGTTAAAAGATGGCAACGACAATTTGTATGAAAATCCAGCTGTGATCATTCCACTGTTTTTGGGACTTGGATTCTATGGTGGATTTATTCAGATGGGTATGGGTATCTTTTTCCTTATGTCCATGGTTTTGGTGGTCAAGTATAATATCATACTTGCGAATGCTATAAAGACTTTTGTTGTACTGATATATACGATAATGGCAATTGCTTTATTCCAATGGAAAGGACTTATCGATTGGCCTGTTGGACTCACGCTGGCTATTGGACAAGCGATAGGCGGATACTCAGCAGCAGAAGTAGCATCTCGTCACCCTAATGCCAAAAATTGGGCTTATAGAATACTCTTATTGGCCATGGGTATAGCTGTATTGAAACTTTTTGATGTGTTCTAATATCCATCAATTTGTTTTGGATGCTTTTCAATTTGCACCCGATTGATGAATTTTCGGATAACTTCAAAGTTGAGTTGATTGGTTCTATTATTATCTTGTCGTATTTATCCCTAATATAAATGGATTCTACCCGTCGACTTGCCGCAATCATGTTTACAGATATCGTAGGATATACGGCATTGATGGGCCATGACGAGGAGAGAGGTCTTGACCTCTTAGAGAATAACAGGAAGATTCAAAAACCACTCATAGAAAAATTTGGCGGCCAATTTTTGAAAGAGATGGGAGATGGTATTTTGGCTTCATTTGACAATGCAACTAGTGCTGTAATCTGTGCTGCTGCAATTCAAGAAGAGTCTAAAAAGAAAGGAATTAATCTCCGAATTGGAATTCATCAAGGCGAAGTTGTTTTTCAGGAAGGTGATGTGTTTGGAGATGGAGTAAATATTGCCTCTCGTATCGAGTCAATTGCAAATCCTGGTCAAATCCTGGTGTCTGAAGATGTCTTGCATAGTATCCAAAATAAAAAAGGCATCTTCTATGAATTCTATAACGAGGTACAATTAAAGAATGTAGCCGGTAAAAGGAAGGTATATCATGTCTTTGTCGAAGATGCCATTTTCGCTAAACTTCTATCGAGTAAGAAGACTCCACAGAAATCTAAAACCAAGTCATCTTTCTTCTCGATAAAAATGATTTCATGGATAGTACTCTTCCTGGCTCTATTTATCGCTGGCTTTTTATTTAATGAATACATCCTAAAAAATAATGC
This sequence comes from Bacteroidia bacterium, assembly GCA_018680005.1. Lineage (GTDB taxonomy): Bacteria > Bacteroidota > Bacteroidia > Chitinophagales > Saprospiraceae > HDS-20. The sequence goes on from JAHHJQ010000390.1 coordinate 23,152, forward strand.
GGTCGAGTCGTCTATTAAATCGCTAGTTGTCTTACCAATGGATAATCTCAATCGAGACACTACCCAGGATTACTTTAGTGAAGGAATGCATGATGCTTTGATCAATGAACTATCACGAATACCATTACTTAGGGTGATCTCACGAACATCTGCTATGCAGTTTAAGAATACCGACAAAGCACTAGATAAAATCGCTAAGGAGCTAGGTGTAGATGCTATTGTCGAGGGTACTACATTCAGAATCGATAACAAAGTAAGGATCGGTATTAAGCTCATCGCATTATCACCAGAAAGAGCCCTCTTGACAGAAACTTTTCAAAAGAATATTGAAGATGTTCTCCTCTTGCAAGATGACGTAGCCAGTACCATTGCCGGTAAAATTGAACTGACCATACCAAAAAAGTTAAACAATAATAGACCATCGCCAAAAATCAATCCGGAGGCTCTCGAGATGTATCTTAAAGGACGACGCATTTCAAATGCTCTCCAAGCTATTGACACGCTTACTAGGGCTGTAGAACTTGATTCAACGTATGCACTAGCTTATGGTGCACTCGCAGAGACATACATTGTAGCAACTATTCGTGGATTATTAGAACCTGATATAGCTTTTCAAAAAGCTCGGGAATTGGCATCAAAGGCCTTGATCTTAGATCCAAATACTGTAGAAGCATATACAGCACTTGCAGAAATAGAATGTCATTATAATTACGATTGGGAGAAAGGAAACAACCTTTTAAAAAAGGCACTCGAAATAAATCCAGGCTATGCTACAGCTTATTTTCGGCAAGCTGGTCATTTTGTTGCTGCTGGAAATATAAGTGAATCTGATCGAGTAATGGCTATTGGTCGCCAATTAGCACCACCTGCTTATTGGTCTGCAGGATACAATAACTATCATTTAAAACGATTTAGGCAGGCCATTGACAATTTTACACAGCAGCTAAAAATTACCCCTAATGATGATCGCGTAAAATTAAGACGTGCACTATGCTATATAGAATTTGGAGAATTAGATGCCGGAATTGAAGAATTGGAAATACTATCAAAACGATATCCCAATGACCCGAAATATAATCTGGAACTTGCAAGGGGTTTTGCACTGAAAGGGGAGAATTTGAAATCAATCAAACTTCTTAAGGGCTTTCTTAATAGTCAAGATGAAATCTATATATCTCCATATTTGATAGCAAAAGTATACACTGGGCTTGGTGAAATAAAAAAGGCCCTCGAAGCTCTCGAAGAAGCATATGCAGTGCGAGAACCAACTCTTATTTGGATGAAGATGGAGCCTGCTTTTGCGTCACTCCATTCAGAACCAAAATTCAAAAAGCTAATAGAAAAGCTGGGATTAGCATGAAGGAAAAATATGTTCAGCATTGTTAGGAAATTGATTGCTACCAACTCGTTTCCTATCAGATTCCATATACAGACTGTGGATATCTTCTGATTTTCGTTTTAGGATTCTCTAATTCTCTCAATGCGTTCCTGGCAATCCAATTAGCCGTTTTATCATCCAAATGCAGCAATTCATGACACAATTCAATACATCTCTTTTGAAGGTCTCTATTTCGCTTCCCTATTTGTCTTAATGCCCAATTGACCGCTTTTTTTACAAAATTACGGTCATCACAGGCATCTCTTAATACCAATGGGAAGCAAGCATCATAAATTTCATTAGGCGCTTCTTTGTGACCCTGTCCGTAAGTAGCCATAATGACATAACCGGCACGTTTTACAAATTCCTCTTTACTATGTGTCCATTCAAAAATTTTGTCATAGGATAAATCCGAATATTTGAAAATCTCCATGCAAAAAGCATCACAAATTTCCCAGGTATCAAAGAACTGAACCCATTCATCCATGAGTTCAGATGTCAAATCTTCCTTATTGAAAATTTTACTTGCCAATAACCGAGCTTCATAAATTTCTGTCTCGATCAATTCAACTGCCAGTTTTGAATCCTTTCCCAACTCCTTTGCAATCAATTTTATTTGTTCCATAGTAAGACCCAAGGAATTGGTCTTGGGTATTCCAAATTTCTTTGCTTTTCGCTCAACAACTTCAGGATTTGCCAAGTTGTGCAAATGCTTCAGAACATGTTGCAGCCTATTTGGCATTGAGGATGTCATTCAGAGCTTTTTGAATTGCCTGTTTCTTAAGTTTATTATGGAGTTGTATTGGTTCTGACACTCTGTCTTCACAATCGGTAATTGGACATCGTTCACAAGTAATATTAACAGTTCTCGTGGGAATTGTTTGATCTTGATAAAAGCGAATCTTATGCTTTAGATTATCATCAACCTTAATTCCTATGGTCAGGCTAACCATTTTTCCAAATTGAAGCTTTGACGTTGCCATCGTCATACACAAGTATGTATCTGATGTATTGTGATATTCGGAAATCTGAGCTTCTACCAGAGGTTCAAATCGCTCTCTGGGTTCTTCAAGGTTATTTAGTTTGTAGAGAAGCGCCACTGAAATCCATCTTCTACAGTAGTGCTCTCCCAAAGCACTAAAATGAGGCCTATGTTTCTCCTCGATATGGAGCTCACGCTCAATGTTCACCTTTCCATTTCGGGGATTTAGTGAATTTCTTTGAATGAAGATTTTTGATAACCCAAGAAATCTTGGTAGAATGTTGGTCATTCTTTGAAAGATAACTTCATGTGTTGCATTGTATTTCAGGGAAATATCCTTAAGGGACTGGGGATTCCATCTTTCCTGTGCAAAAAGGTTCTTCATATCTTCTATGAATGCGTCCCTAGATACGATGAGGGCAGCAGAAAAGTAAGAAGCGCTGAAATGACTAAGTGCTTGCTCAAAGTTCTCGACCCGGATTATAGAAGCAGTTAGTGCCCGATCGACCAGACCTAATTCTTGAAATCCAATTTCCTTGGCAAATTGAAAGATCTTTTGTTGCTTTTCTAATGATGCATTGAGTAAAAGTGTACGATCCTCCGGTCTGAACACGGATCTGATTTCCCTCAATTCGGGATAGTCAGACAAACCATCATTGACTATTTTATAATTGAAATGATCTGTAAGAATAGTTCTAAGCGCTTCTTCCGCTATTGTCACACCTGATAGTGAATGTTTTTTTCTGAAGGCAATTACAGCATCTTCAAGCTCTTCAAAATAATTGTTATTGATTTCCAGATAAGACCTTAAGGCACCAAAGTAGAAGTTTTCTTCCTGCAATGAATAGTTTCTGGCGATCTCAACCAGTGTAGAAATAAATGCGCCAACTTTGACAGGTGAATCTGCTATAATCTCAATGATCTTGTTCAAATTGATACCAAAAAGATCTAGCGGTAGCTCATTCAAGAAATTAGACTCGAGCAGATCCTTTATCGGTTTTAATTGGTTTGGTATTTTCGTAGAAGTAAGGAATTCAGGATCTACACTTAGCGCATCTGCTAAAGCCATTATCTTATCCTGTTTAGGGTATTTTTTACCTTTCTCAATTTCATTAAGATAGGATATCGACATACCTGTCTTTTTGGAAAAATCCGAAAAGGCAAATCCTGCTTGTTTTCTTAGATGTCGGAGTTTTACTCCGAATAGTATTTTCTCATTATTCGATCTTACCGCCATTGCTTATGATAGAGAAGAGATAAAGATAAGATTCTTTTGATGGTGCATTTACAACCTTAATTTGGCTAATTTCATCACATGCAATGGTTATCCATATTGATCGCTTTGAATTTTCTTTTGATATCCTGCCAGCATCAAATTGGAACTGAAGAAACTCAAAACAGAATATTTTCTCCCACCTCAGTCTTAGTACTGGGCGTTGCACAGGATGCAGGATTTCCTCAGGCAAATTGCAGCAAATCATGTTGCAACAAATATTATTCAGGGAAACTTACCAAAAAAATGGTGTCGAGTATTGCCTTAATCGATACCATAAATAGAGCCTATTGGATAATAGATGCAACGCCTGACTTTCCCGAACAATTGCGCATGATTAAGGAAGTACTCCACGGTCCTGATTATCAACTAGCCGGGATTCTGTTAACTCATGCACATATTGGTCATTACACAGGATTGATGCATCTTGGAAGAGAAGTTATGGGGGCTTCAAAAGTCCCGGTTTACGTCATGCCCAGAATGAAGGATTTCCTGATCAAAAATGGTCCATGGTCTCAATTGGTGTCATTAGGAAATATCGAACTTCTTGAATTAGGCGATGAAGCAATCTTAAATCTATCGCATAATCTAAAAATTACCCCATTTCTAGTTCCACACAGGGATGAGTTTTCTGAGACTGTTGGTTTCAAAATAGATGGCGTTCAATCTCGACTGCTTTTTATACCCGACATAGATAAGTGGGAAAAATGGGACAAAAATATACTAGAATTAATTCACCGTGTAGATTATGCGCTATTGGATGGATCATTTTTTGCAAATGGAGAGATACCAGGACGCGACATGAGTGAAATCCCCCATCCCTTTATTGAAGAAAGCATAACACTATTTGGTCAATTGGATTCTACAAGTCGTAAAAAAGTGGGATTTATTCATTTTAATCATACCAATCCTGTAATTGATCCCTATTCTGACCAGTATCAACAAGTGATAGATAGAGGGATGTGGATCGCTAGAGAAGGCCAGATTATCGTATTATAGTTTTTCTATAAATAGGCCAGGGTATTCAAAAGAACTCAGATCTACATCCGACAGTTGTTCTCTAAGAACATTTCCACCTGGGCGGATTTCAATATCCTTTATAAGAATCTTACCTTTTTCTTCAAATACTCCGCGTACAATGCTGATATGACCCTTGTTTTTCATGATTTCATTCAACGTTTTCAAATTTGGCATTTTACAATCATTGAATTTTATCCTACCAAGATTGATTATACCAGTTTCAAGGAGCTGAATATTAAAGCCAACAAGCTCTAAATGACCTGTCATCGAAATTTTATAGATGCTTTCGTTCCCTAATAGTGAGATTTCGGTGTTGGTATCATTGATAATCACTAGATGATCACTAATCTCAAAGTGCTGGCTACGCTCTGATATGTTCGGAATATTCACTTTACTTAGTCGAATAGTATCGATTCTTTTAGTAGCGTTTGCTATCTTAATAGCTTCTTTGATTGTCAACTTATCTGAAGCCATAACTGTCGTGTTCATACTCAGGAAACCTATTCCTATAAGGACAATAAGTATTGATTTCATAGTCATTGTATGTAGTTTGTGTCAATTGTCGTAAATCAGCAAATGCAGTCACAGGAAATCCCGCAACTACATTTTACTTGAATTTTAGTCATTCTATAGACCAAAAAGCCAGATGCTTATCCAGTGAGTAAGTGATTGTTTTTTGTCTTCGATTAAGATCTTGGGGGGAGTAAGATCTGTCAAAAACGTTTTAAGGGTTTCAGTGTTTGTGTCATAATAGCTTCTCACTAAAGACAATTCAAAGATATAGTCGATAACAAGGCCTTGCATACCCTTGTATCGGTATTTATTGCATAGACATAGTTGTTATGTATCAATCATTGGTCTTCAAACCAATTCATATGAGGTTTTAAGAGTGAAAGTTGGAAAGGATAGAAAAGACGAGTAAATGCAGCTTCTAAAGCGCGAAGCTTTCCCCACATCCACATTCTCTACTTGCGTTCGGGTTATTGAAGTAAAATCCTTTTCCATTAAGGCCACCACTAAATTCTAAAGTGGTGTTGAACAGATATAACACGCTCTTGGTGTCCGTAACGATTTTCATTCCGTTATCTTCGAAAACCTGATCCGCGGCTTCGATCTTGTTATCGAAGTCCATTTTATACGTCAGACCGGAACAACCGCCACTGACTACACTTACGCGAATAAAATAATCGTCGCCCAGTGATTCATCACCGAGCAACTTTGTAATTCTTTCTTTAGCACTATCAGCTACAAATAGCATGAAAATGGTCTTATAGCATTATAACATTCGTCCTACTGAACGGTTTCAGTTTCTTCAGCAGAGGCTTCTACGCCATTCTTTTGTTTGTAGTCTGTAATAGCACTTTTAATTGCGTCCTCTGCAAGTACGGAACAATGTATTTTAACTGGTGGAAGAGCCAACTCTTCTACAATTTCCATATTATCAATAGACAATGCCTCATCGATAGTTTTGCCTTTTAACCATTCAGTGGCCAATGATGATGATGCAATCGCTGAACCACAACCAAATGTTTTGAACTTAGCATCTGCTATTATACCGGATGCTTGGTCAACTTCAATTTGAAGTCTCATTACATCCCCGCACTCCGGTGCACCAACCAAACCCGTACCGACATTCATTTTTTCCTTGTCGAGTGTACCAACATTCTTTGGGTTCTTAAAATGGTTTAATACTTTTTCTGAATAAGCCATCTTTCTTAAAATTTATGATCTTCTAAAATTATTATGATATTTCTTAATGTTCTGACCATTCTACACTTTCCAGGTCAACTCCATCCTTGTACATCTCCCATATAGGACTTAAGTCTCTCATATGGTTTACCCCTTTCTTCATAGCTTCTATGGCATAATCTACTTCTTCTTCAGTCGAAAACCTTCCAAGACTAAATCTAATAGAGCTATGTGCAAGGTCATCGCCAAGTCCAAGCGCCATCAGAACGTATGAAGGTTCTAAAGAAGCTGATGTACACGCAGACCCCGATGATACTGCAATTTCCTGGTTAAATGTCATCATCAGCCCTTCACCTTCCACATGTTTGAAAGACAAATTCGTTACGTTCGGCATTCTATGTTCGGTCGAACCATTGATATATACCTCTTCTAATGATTCTACCAATGCTGATTCCAATTTATCTCTTAGGCGACTCAAGCGTTTCATGTCCTGTGCCATTTCCTTTTTTGCTATTGCTGCAGCTTTCCCAAATCCAACGATACCAGGAACATTGAGTGTGCCAGAGCGCATACCTCTTTCATGTCCTCCACCATCCATCTGAGCTGTAACTTTAACTCTCGGATTTTTTCGATTGACAAACAATGCCCCAACTCCCTTAGGGCCATACATTTTGTGCGCAGTGAAAGCCATTAAATGAACACCAACAGCCTTCGGATCAACTGGGATTTTTCCGACCGCCTGTGTTGCATCACTCATAAAGAGCACACCATGTTTGGCACAGATATCACCAATCTCTTTCATGGGTTGAATTACACCAGTCTCGTTATTGGCCCACATTACAGATATGAGAATTGTCTTGTCTGTTATCGCGTTTTCTAATGCGTTCAGATCGACAATCCCATCTCTTTTGACAGACAGGTACGTCACTTGACCTCCCATCTTTTCAATCTTCTTGCATGAATCTAAAACAGCCTTATGTTCTGTATCCAGGGTGATAATATGATTTCCCTTACGGGAATACATTTCAAATACACCCTTTAGAGCTAAATTATCAGCCTCGGTGGCACCCGATGTGAAAATTATTTCCTTGGTATCGACATTGATTAAATCAGCAACCTGTTCCCTTGCAAAATCTACACCTTCCTCTGCTACCCATCCAAAAGGATGATTTCTGCTTGCAGCATTACCAGGCTTGTCATAAAAATAGGGTAACATGGCTTCAACAACCCGTGGATCACAGGGGGTCGTCGAGTTATTGTCAAGATATATATGTCTTAAACTCATTTCGTTTTGGATTGTCTTTTAACTCCGGTTTAGCGGAAACACAAAGATAACACAATAGTTATATAAAAGTTTTTGCTCTGCTTACTATAAAATCCATAACAAATCACATAAATAATTGAGTGCCGAAAAGGAATAAGATGTGTACCTTGGAAACCTGATTAATGGTTATGACAAATGTCCAAGTCTGATCAAAATTTGACATTCGCAGAATTTGAGATTCAGAGTAAAAGCTACTGGACCAAGCTTGCAATAAAAGCGCTAAAAGGCCAGTCGCAGGATACTCTAACCTGGAAAGTGGATGATCACCTGGAAATGGACCCGATTAACACACTTGACGAGCAAATTTCGAAGAATACACCTCTTATATACAAGGATAATGACAATAACTGGCTAATCGGGGAGGATTTTGATAACCAGGAAGCAGCTCAAACGAATCTTCTTCTGGTACAGGCATTAGAAAATGGGCTCGATTCACCGCTCATCAACAATGCTTCAGAAATTGACATACTTCTCAAAAATATTCGCGTTGATTATATCCAGCCCTTTTTTCGAGAGGTATCAGATTCTTTTATTTTAAACTTTACAAAATTCATTAAGGCCCAAAACATTGATCCCAATTTGTGTAAAGGCGGGATAATGATCGTTAATAATGATGTGTCTGAAATAAATCCTGTATCGCTTCAACAGATTAAAGCAATTAGTATTTCTCTACCAAAGTATTTTTTTGCAAGTGTAGAATTCCTTATCGACCCTTCTGATATCGGACAGAGTTTGGCACATGGCATCAAGAATATCACTGACCTCTTAAAGCTTTTACGGAAGCATAACATAGAACCTAAAATTGTCTTGAGAGTAGAACTAGATGATGATTTCTTAAAAAATATTGCAGTTCTAAGATCCATCAACATTCAACTCCAAAGCATTTGTAAGCAATTCGAAATTGATCGAAAAAACATCCTGTTGGATGTGTATATCCACCAGATTGCAACTGATATTCAAATGGCTCTGATAGGAGCCACTTCCAAAGCATTGTCGGCGATATTTGGAGGAGTGGATCGTATGACTATCGGATGTGAAGCACTTCAAGTAAGTCTTGAGGAAGAGCTTACCAGAAGAGTAGCCCGTAATATTCATCATATCCTAAAGATGGAATGTGTACTCCATGAAACCGTTGATCCTCTTCAGGGAAGTTACACAATAGAAGCTTTAACAAATCAAATCACAAATAGAACCAATTACCTATTATGAAAATTCTAAAAAGGGGGCTCCGGCGAAATAGAAGTGCGTCAATAATCACTGAATGAGTAAATTATTCATATCAATTTGCCAAAGCCCCGACTCAAAGTGAAAGCTGTTAATGATTAATTCGCTGAAAAGTTAAAACGTCTGTTTGTTAAAAAGTTTTAATAAAGTTGTGGTATAAATCTTTAACAATAATTGGTGGTAATGCATGAAATAATTTCAACACTGTATTTCATAAATGCTTGATAAACAACAATTTACGTAATTCTTAAAAAGAAATTCTTAAAATTGTTAAAAAGAATAACATCAACTCACTAAGGAAAACATGGCTGCACTTCCATCCCTTCTAAATATTTCCACTCTAACAATTGCTGAATCTATAGAGCAAGGGGATAGGGTTATGTTGGGAAGAGCAATTACCTTGGTAGAGAGTAAGAATCCTGATCATATTGCAAAAGCCGATCTGCTACTTTCGCATATAATTAAATCCGGCTCCGGAAGTGCTCTTCGTATTGCCATAAGTGGCGCTCCTGGAGTAGGGAAAAGTACTTTTATTGATTCGCTAGGAATACAAATCATAAATGAAGGACTGAAAGTCGCAGTGCTCTCAGTAGATCCTTCCAGTGATATCAACAAAGGAAGTATCCTTGGGGATAAAACAAGAATGGAAAAACTATCTGTTCATGCTGATGCATTTATCCGTCCAAGTCCGGCTGGTAACTTTCTGGGTGGAATAGCATGGAGAACCAGGGAAGCAATGGTTTTATTGGAAGCCGCAGGATATGATATCATATTTGTTGAAACTGTCGGTGTTGGTCAGTCTGAACACAAGGTCAAGGAGATGGTAGATTGTTTTGTTCTTTTGTTACTTCCTGGCGGTGGTGATGAACTTCAAGGCATGAAAAAAGGAATTGTAGAAATGGCCGACATCCTTAGTATTCATAAATGTGATGGAGATCAAATTCAACTTGCCCGGCAGACACAAAAGGAATATCAGCAAGCACTTCATCTGTCACCTAAAAAAAAGATAAACAATTGGCAAGCAGAAGTTATCACGACAAGCAGCATCACTGGTGAAGGGATAGATCAATTATGGAAAACCATCCAAATCTATCAAGATCAAATGGTGGCCAATGGATTTTTTGAACAAAATCGCCTTAACCAAAACGAGAGTTGGTTCAATGAAAGAATTGCTTTGGGGATCCAGGAATATGTTAGATCAGCCTCTGGGAAATCTGCAATAGCTAAAATCAAAGAAAACTTGAGACGTCAAAAGACAGATCCCATTGCAGCATCAAACCTCGCACTTCAAGAGATTCTAGATAGATAGAACATACTTAAAATGAAATATGGCATTCGTATCACAACAATTCGAAGCTTTCACATCATGTTCTGTGATTGCTTAACTTTGCTCGCTTAATTTTAAAAACCGTGGATATCGAACATATGAGTTATAACACAGTAGAATTTGCACCCTTAGAAAATCATCCTGGCCATCTAGTTCATTATACATGGCAGGACAATATACTTGAATGTGTTGGCGATAATGACGCAAGCGTTAGGATCTATGTCATAGATGACGCTATCATGCGTGTTAGATATTCCACAGAAGGATATTTTGAAAGAGACTTTTCATACGCAATTGATTCAAATTTTTCTGGAAATATAACTGATCTTCACCTTGAAGATTTTACTGATCACCTGGTCATCAAAACTCCCAAGGTTCATTGCAGAGTATCCAAAGAAAGACTGACATTAAAATTTACTGATCCGTCAGGTAAGATCATAAGTCAAGACGAAAAAGGTTTTCATTGGGAAAAGAATGAAACTTATGGCGGAGAAATAGTAAAGATGAGCCGGGTTCTTCAAACTGCAGAAGCATTTTATGGTCTTGGTGACAAACCCATGAATCTAAATCTCCGAGGTAAACGTGTTGTCAATTGGGGTACCGATGAATATGGTTATCATAGAGACACAGATCCGATTTACAAGAATATCCCTGTGTTCTATGGCGTCCATCATGGCATGTCTTATGGAATATTCTTTGACAATACTTTTAAATCATATTTTGATTTTGCTAGTGAAAGACAGACGGTGTCTTCATTTTGGGCTAATGGTGGAGAGATGAATTACTACTTCTTTGCCGGACCTGATATGCTGGATGTATGTACCAACTATACTTTGCTAACAGGAACGCCAGAAATGCCACCACTGTGGGCTCTGGGATACCAACAATGTAAATGGAGCTACTATCCAGAATCTCAGGTCAGAGAGATCTGCAATAAACTGAGGGAATACGAAATTCCATGTGATGCCATATATCTCGACATCGATTATATGGATGGATTTAGATGTTTTACCTGGGATTTAGAAAAATTCCCTGATCCGAAGGGTATGGTTGCTGATCTGAAAGCCCAGGGTTTTAAGACAATGGTCATTATAGATCCTGGAATAAAAAAGGACAAAGACTACTGGGTCTACAAAGAAGGTTTAAAAGGCAACCATTTCTGTAGACGTGCAGATGGTCCCTTTGTCAATGGTAAAGTGTGGCCCGGAGAATGTTATTTTCCTGACTTTACTAATCCTGAAGTTCGTGAATGGTGGGCCACCCTTTATGAAGAACTTATAGGAAACATCGGTGTGGCGGGCGTATGGAATGATATGAACGAGCCCGCATTGTTCGAAGTTCCTTCCAAGACCTTTCCTTTAGATGTCAGACACAACTTCGATGGTGAACCCTGCAGTCATCGCAAAGCGCATAATATTTATGGAATGCAAATGGCCCGGGCCACATATGAAGGTGTCAAAAGATTTGCAGGTAATAATCGATCGCTGGTAATTACAAGGTCTGGATACTCAGGGCTTCAGCGATACTCTAGTGTTTGGACAGGAGATAACCTGGCAACATGGGAACACCTTGCTTTAGCAAACATACAGGTTCAAAGGTTAAGCGCATGTGGAATTTCATTTTGTGGATCTGATGTTGGAGGTTTTATAGATCAACCTAGTGGAGAACTCTTTGTGCGTTGGGTACAATTGGCCGCATTTCACCCATTCTTTAGGACACATTCTTCAGGAGATCATGGAGATCAGGAGCCCTGGTCATTTGGGGAAGAAAATATGCTCTTGGCGAAGAAGTTTATTGACCTTAGGTACGAACTGTTGCTGTATATGTATACCACATTTTATCAGTATAGTCAATATGGTATTCCTATGGTCAAATCATTGATCATGTTGGATACGCCGGATGATGAGGTGAAAAATCGCATGGACGAGTTCATTATAGGTGATCATATTCTCATTTGCCCAATGCTTCAACACGGAATAACAGAACGACATTTATATATCCCTCGAGGCAATTGGTTTGACTATTGGACAGACGAGCTTCTAACTGGAAAACATGAATATCGCGTAAAGGCGAATATTGACTCTATGCCTATCTACATACAGGCTGGGGCGGTAATCCCTAAAATTCCTGTAATGCAGTTTGTCGGAGAAAAAGAAATATCGCAAATCCAGTTACACATCTATCATGTCAATGGTAAGCAGGAAAGCTCGCTCTTTTTGGATGATCTGGATGGATATGACTATCAAAAAGGCCAATTTGAGTTGAGCAAATTCATAGTAGAAGGAAATCCGGATAAGTTGATCATTGAGCAAACAAAAGAAGGTCAGTTCAAGTCCGGACATAATTACTTGATCCATTTACATGGCTGTCCTTTTACTATGGGTAAAATCTTCTTAGATGGTCAAGAAATTCAATATAATACTTCAATTGAAGTAGACGCTTCATTCCAAAAAATAGAGGTTTTCAGGCGTTAATCTATCAGGATAAGACATGAAACACCTTCTTTGGTTAATGCTATTTGCACTTTTTATATATTCTTGTAACAATCAGGAAAGTAAAAAACAAACAATTTCTCAAGATGACTTAGTAGCCATAGTTTGTCAATGTGGTGAAATTTTGATTAGTTACAATGACGAATTACAGAAATTGGCTGCGTCAGATGATATGAGTGCCTTATCTGAAAGAATGCAAGAGGGTGATACTAAGTTGAAGGAGACACTGGCTTGTGTCGGTAGCCAGGTTGATAATTCCCTTGATAAGTCTATTTTTTCAGGTATCACACCAAAGATTCAAGAGCGCTGTTCAATGGATATCAGGATGTCTAATGACCTGATTCGCAAGTTAGAAGAAATCATGATTAACTAATCTTAATGCCTCTTCTCCCGTCTGATCATCAAAAGTTTATGTCAATTGCGATATCCATTGCTCAGGCAGGTATGAGAAGCGGTGCAGGAGGACCTTTTGGCGCCATAGTCGTTAAAGATGGAGAAATTATCGGCCGGGGCCATAATATAGTTCTCGCCCAAAATGACCCGACATCCCACGCAGAAATTATTGCGATTAGGGATGCCTGCAGTCATCTGGGACATTTTCAGTTAACGGGTTGCACTATTTATACATCTTGCGAACCGTGCCCCATGTGCCTGGGAGCAATATATTGGGCCAGACCTGATCGGTTTTTCTATGCATGTACCAGGTCTGATGCCGCGAATATTGGTTTCGATGATCAATTCATATATCAAGAATTCAATCTGGATCCTATTTCCCGGTCTATCCCTGCAACTCAGATCGGTCAGGAGCAATCATTGAAAGTTTTTGAAGAATGGAAAACGATCGATGATAAAACCCTGTACTGATTATCTCAAGCTTGCCAATGGTATCTTAGGATCATAGTTACCGGTCAGTATTGGGGATTGTTTTTGTTGTGTATATCGACGTACATTCTTATAAACATAGTCATGCGCCTCCTCGATCGTGACGATCTGATTTCGATCATAGTCCGCTTCTCCTTTCAGGGCTTTTATCAAATAGTGGCTAAAGATACCTGAACGCAACCCATGATCCTCAAGTGAATATTCCTGACTATGCGAAGACATAAATAGCGCAGTCCCCGGCTTGGTCTCTTTGAAAGCATTATAGAAATTCAATTGCGGATACTTATCACCTGATTTCACCTCATTCAAGCCACCGGAATAACAGGCATCGGCTATACATATCTTATTCTTTGCTTTGGATCGATCTAAAGCTGCTACCACATCTCGATACAAGATCAAATTGTTGTATCCATCAAAATCTACGGGTACAAATGCCTGTGCCAGGCCGTGCCCAGAGTAAAAGAAAAACACGACATCATTTTCATCTGCACGACCAAATATCTCTGTGATGGCTTTATTAATGCTTTTCTTATTTGCCCCGCGATCAATCAGAATTTTGATCTGTTCATCCGGAACTGCTCCTCCCTCCGGGCTTTTTAGAAATGCATACATGCGATATGCATCATCATCGGTATACCTAAGGGCAGGCATAGTTGTATATGATGAAATACCCACTAATACAGCCCAGACCTTTACATCTCCATAAGGTCCTTCTTTTTCTGTAGTACTGGATCGACTATCGCTATAGGCTCTTATAAGTTTTCCATCCGACCAACGAGCTGAAAGCACACGCCCATCTTGAAAGTACATGATTCCATCTCCGGATTGTGTATGGTGTTTCCATCCACCCTCATATCGATTTCCATTGTTGAAATATACCTTTCCCTTACCGTTGGGGAGCCCGTTCACCATTTCTCCGACATATTGAGTGCCGTCCGAAAATGTATAGGCTCCCTCTCTAACGGAAGAGGATCGGTTTAATTGAGTATGTGTAATCTTGGTTGATGGCGGTTTAGAGGATTGTGTATTCGTTTTCGATTTATTCGGTTTTATGCTTACAAAGGGTAAGGATTCAGATTCTTGTGATCCCAAGTATCGTCCGTAGGCCCATTTGCCACTTTTCTTTCTTCCATTAACGGCAGTAAATATTCCGTTGCCATGTTTTTTATTTTCTGACCAGTAACCGTTGTAAATGGCTCCGTTCGCATATTTCATAATGCCTTTACCATGAAACTTACCGACGACGAATTTGCCGGTATACTTATCTCCATCACTGAAAGTATAGCTACCGTTGCCATTGGCCTTATTGTTTTTCCAGTCCCCCAGATAGTTATCACCATTGGAATAGGAAATCTTGCCATAACCTTCCATCTTATTAGATCCAAAATCACCATGATAGATATCACCATTGCTGAAATACAATTTGCCTTTGCCGTGTCTCCTTCCATAGAACCATTCCCCTTCATATCTGGTCCTGGATTTTGAACGATAAATACCATACCCGTGCATCTTACCATTCTTGAACTGTCCTGCATAGACAGCACCACTTTCGAATGCATATTGTCCTTTGCCGGAATAGCAATTGCCTTTCTTACATGTTCCTCCAAGAGTAATGATGGAACCGCAAAGCATCAGACAAAAGACCATAATACATTCTTTCATAACTCTACTAATTGACAATAACTGTTAAGAAAAAAGTATAGGTTCAGACTATATGATGGGTATTATGATTTTTGAAATGTGAGATAAGAACAATTTGCCGCTGTCAAATATTGTTGCACCCTTGTTAAAAAAAAACTTTCGGTTATAAGCAGCGAGAAGGATGTATGAATCGTATTGTAATTGTTCGTTCTTCTGACGAAAAAGAAAGCAGCAGCCCGAATTAAAATTTACTCTCATTACTATTAATTGCTGGGCTGCCACTAGACTTCAATTATTCCACTTTATTAACTTGGGAATCTAATCTGTTATTTTACAATATTTCCATCAAAGTTTGATATACTTTGTGGATTTCTTTAAAAGTATTATAAAGCGGCGCCGGACTTAATCTTATTACATCCGGTTCGCGCCAGTCGCCAATAATTCCCCGATCTATCAACTTGTCGAATACAACCCGGGCATTTTTCTGAACCACCAGGGATATTTGTGCACCTCTTTCATGGGACAACTGAGGAGTAATCACTTTGATTTCTTTCCCCTTAGCTTTTAATGATTCTAATAAGAAATCCAAATAATCATTCATTTGCATTCTTTTAGTCTCAATAGATTCCATTCCCGCATCTTCGAAAATCTTCAAACTCTCTTGCAAGCCTACAAAATTCAAAATTTGAGGTGTACTCACCTGCCAACCCGAAGCACCACTCATGGGAATATGTTCCGGTTTCATTAGAAATCTTGTCTCTTCCTCATGGCCCCACCATCCTTTTAGTCGGAAAGGATTTATGCTGGAAAGATCATCATGTATAAATATCGCTCCTGGTCCACCCGGGCCACTATTCAAATACTTATAAGTACACCAGGCTGCAAAGTCGACACCCCATTCGTGCAATTTCATCATTACATTGCCAGCCGCGTGTGCTAGATCAAATCCAACAACAATATTATTTGATTTACAGAATTCAACAATTTTCGGAATATTCAGGAATTGCCCAGAATAGTAGCTGATACCCCCCAATAGTACTAGGGCCAATTCATCTTTATGTATTTGAATACATTCGATGATATGCTCATTTCTGATGATAGCTTCATCAGGATCTGGGGAAAGGTAAATAATATGCTCTTGGGGGTCTAAACGGTGCCATAAAAGTTGAGAGTTTACGATGTGATGATCAGATGGAAAAGCGTCTTTTTCCATCAAAATCTTGGTCCGATTTCCTTCAGGGTGAAAAAAACTGGCCATCAGAAGGTGCAAATTGACTGAAAGGGTATTCATTATTGCGACCTCAGAAGAATTTGCACCTACCACTTTTGCCAATGATGCAGCTATCTCTCTGTGCATCGATATCCAGGGAGACTTCCCTTTAAACCATCCTTCGACTCCATCATCCTTCCATTGATCCAGAATTCTTATAACCGCATCTTTCAAGGATTTGGGTTGTAGTCCCAAAGAGTTTCCACAGAAATAGACGAGTTCTTTACCTCCTTGTTTGGGGATATGAAACCTCGAGCGATATTCCTCAATCGGATCCCTGCGGTCCAGCTCATCGGCGTAGGTGGAAGTTGTGTTCAATTTTTATGGTTGAGATTATCGAATTGGTGTTATTGTCAGAACAATGCTTTCTGAAGAGGAAACTGGACTGGATTTTCAATATGCAGCAGTTTCTGTTTCATTTCCAATCCATAGACAAAGCCATGCAAATCTCCACTTTTCCCAATTACTCTGTGACAAGGAATAATGATTGGAATAGGATTATTTCTATTCGCCAATCCCACTGCCCTTACAGCCTTTGGGCTACCTATCTCTTCTGCAATGTCTGTATAGGAGACGGTAGTACCACTTGGAATACGAAGCAGAGTTTTCCAAACCAATTTGTTGAAATGCGTAGCATTTTTCCAGTCAATTGGTATCTTAAATTTCTTCAATTTCCCTTCCAGGTATTCCAGAAGCTGCTGTCTTGCGGAGATCAGAATGGGATGATATTGATCTCCCTCGGGATAATATTCAGGTCCCGGATTGAGCACTAATTTAGTTAGTCCTTTTTCCGTCGACCTAAGAAAAATTCTACCAATGGATGAGTTGAAAATTATGGAAGATGCCATAGGGCCTAAGTTAAAGAACCCTTTGCATATTTGATAATTATCCAGCAAAGAGTGAACTACTATCCAGCAAAAATCTAATCACAAGAAAAAGATCATATCTTCAACCTGTTAACAAGAGACATACTTACTGTGCAAACTAAAATGAACGTGGCGATCCTCTTTGGTGGACGATCAGCCGAACACGAAATTTCCCTACTATCGGCTCAAAATATATTCAATGCACTGGACCGAGAAAAATACAACCCAGTACTCATAGGTATTGATCATTTCGGTCAATGGTATTACTATGGAGATACATTTCAATTGGCACATGCGGATGACCCGAAAGAGATTCGTTTGGTTAATAAATCCACCCCAGTTATTCTATCACAGATTGCAGATGATCATAGATTGATTAATGCAAAGGATATGACTGTAATTGTCAAAATTGATGTCATTTTCCCGATTGTTCATGGCCCATACGGAGAAGACGGTTCCATACAAGGACTGGCTCGTTTGGCAAACCTGCCATGTGTGGGTCCTAGCCAATTGGCTTCCGCGATGGGGATGGATAAGGACATCATGAAAAGATTATTGAGGGATGCAGATATCGAAATTGCAGATTTTTTCACCCTTTACCACTATGACAGAGAAGAATATTCTTATGCATTGTGTAGTCAGGAATTGGGGCCTGATTTATTTATCAAACCAGCCAACATGGGCTCTTCCGTTGGTATTTCAAAAGTCTCCGATCCATCTGGTTTCAAAGAAGCAATAGAAGTGGCATTCCAATATGATGACAAAGTAATTGTGGAAGAAATGATCGAAGGAAGGGAGATTGAATGCGCCGTACTGGGGAATGAAAATCCTATTGTTTCAATACCCGGTGAGATCATTCCCAAGGATGGATTTTATTCCTATGAGAATAAATATATCGATGAACATGGCGCTGGTTTAGAAATTCCCGCAGTATTGACTGAGGAACAAAAAAATCTGGTAATGGCCACAGCCAAACAAGTCTATCAGATTTTGGAATGTGAAGGATTGACAAGGGTTGATGTTTTTCTCACAGAAGAGAATCGTGTAGTAATCAATGAAATCAATACATTACCAGGATTCACGAAGATAAGTATGTATCCAACCCTATTAGAACATAGCGGTATTCCGCCTGTACAGCTGATTGATCGACTGATACAACTAGCAATAGAAAGACTTCAAAGAAAAAACAAATTGAAAATGACGGTCTAGCTAATTATCCTTAAGCCGCTTTGCTAATTTTCGGATTTGATCTGTGATATGTTTCGTTTAAAACGTAAACTAATTCGCCTGATATCCGCCATCTACATTCATTGCCATACCCGTGATACAGGAGGATTCGCGTTCGTCAGCTAAAGTGCCTTTTCACCTCTATAACTTCAGAAAAAATACAAGATGTAATCATATTCATCTGATACTGAATCCTAATTATTTGTTCAATAGTTAAAAATACATCCGTATTAGCATGGTTGATATATCCTGATCAATTGTAAAGGGAACAAGCACTTCCTGAAGTTTTCTTATGTTTGAAGACTATGGCAAGAAAGTGTTTGGAGTGTGGAGGAAAGTTGTTCGGACGTTTGGATCAGAAGTATTGCTCTGCTCAATGCAGAAGCACTTATAATAATAAACTCAATAGTGATCCTAATAAATTTGTAAGAAATATCAATAATATTCTCAGAAAGAATCGACGAATACTGGCATCTTTTAATCCTTCCGGAAAGACTGTCAAAGTACACAAGGATAAGTTGCTGGAAGAGGGCTTTAAGTTTAATTACATAACCAATACCTATAAAACAAAAACGAAAACTTATCGCTTTTGCTATGAACAGGGGTATCTCGAACTCGAGAATGGCTATCTCGCACTAGTTGTTCGAAAGGAGTATGTCGAATAGCCCTCTTCACTAATCTTTTATTTGAAATATATTCTTCATGAAAAACATATTCGTTCTTATTATCGGCATGTTGTTGATAGCAACATTAACGGCTCAGCAAGAAATCACACTAGAAAAAATCTGGCCTCCCGGAGAATTCAGAACAGAGAGAGTTCCGGGGTTTAACTTTCTCAATGATGGCCAACATTATACTCGAAGAGATAATAGTCAGATCAATAAATATGATCTGACCACCGGTGAAAAGGTATCCACTATGTTTGATGCTGAACAAGCTACAAATGATCAATTTTCAGGTCGATTTGATTCTTATGCCTTTAGTGATGATGAAAAGAAGATAATACTTAAAACTGCTACCGAACAAATCTACAGGAGGTCTTCCAAAGCTTTTTTTTACGTATGGGATTTTCAAAATCAGAAAATTCAGGCCATTAATCCAGATCACAAACAAATGTATACGACTTTTTCACCTGACGGAACTAAGGTGGCCTATGTCATTGAGAATGATCTATATGTTCAGAATCTCGATACAGGTGAAGAACAAAAGGTAACTAGTGACGGTAGATGGAATCATATCATCAATGGCTCCGCAGACTGGGTGTATGAAGAAGAATTCAGCATGTCCAAAGCTTTCTGGTGGTCTCCGGACAGCAAGAAAATTGCCTTTCTTAGATTTGATGAATCCAATGTCAAGGAATTCACGATGACCAATTATACAGGAGAACTATATCCGGATTATGAAACATTTAAGTACCCCAAAGTTGGTGAGGATAATGCACTGGTGACAGCGCATATTTATAATATCCAATCCCGTGAGACTGTTGTAGCCGATGCCGGCGCTGATGCAGACATTTACTACCCTAGATTGACCTGGACTAAAGATCCAAATCAATTGATCATCACAAAATTGAACCGTCACCAAAATTATCTTCAGCTACTATCAACAGATGCAAAGGATGGCTCTACCGAAGTCCTACTCGAGGAAAAAAATAAGTATTACATCGATATAGATGATAACCTGACATTTCTGGAAGATGGTAAATGCTTCATTTGGACAAGCGAACAGGATGGTCACCATCATATATATAAATACAATATGAAGGGTAAATTGGAAAAGCGACTGACTGCAGGTGCTTTTGACGTTACGTCCTTCTATGGAGTGGATGAAAAACGTAAGAGAGTATACTATCAGGCAGCCAAGAATAATCCAATGGACCGGGAAGTATATTCAGTCAATTTAAATGGTAAAAATGATAAGTTATTACTCGGAAGAGATGGTAGTAATTCCGTTCAGTTCAGCAGTACATTTGACTTTTTTGTGTGGAACCATTCCAGTGCCAATGAGCCACTCTCAGCCGCTGTTTATACCAATGAAAAAAAGATAGTTCGTAATCTGGTGAATAACGATGCACTAAAATCTAAGATGAAGGATTATGATGTTACCCCTGTTGAATTCTTTGATTTCAAGACATCTGAAGATATACTGCTGAATGGTTGGATGATCAAGCCTCCTAATTTTGATGCGACAAAGGAATATCCTCTGTTCATGACCGTATATGGAGGCCCTGGAAGTCAGACGGTGAGAGACAATTGGACAGTAGGCAATTACTGGTGGTTGCAAATGCTTGCGCAGAAAGGATATGTGATCGTCAGCGTAGATAATCGAGGCACAGGAGCTCGGGGTGAGGAGTTCAAGAAAATGACTTACCTGCAACTGGGAAAATATGAAACCATTGATCAAATCGAAGCGGCAAAATATCTTGGAGGTCTAGACTATATCGACGAGAATCGCATTGGAATTTTTGGTTGGAGTTAT
Source organism: Bacteroidia bacterium (assembly GCA_018680005.1). Taxonomy (GTDB): domain Bacteria; phylum Bacteroidota; class Bacteroidia; order Chitinophagales; family Saprospiraceae; genus HDS-20. The sequence goes on from JAHHJQ010000390.1 coordinate 44,225, forward strand.
GGTGGTTATATGTCTTCCAATTGTATTCTTCATGGAAACGATGTGTTCAAAGCTGCCATTGCCGTTGCACCTGTGACCAACTGGAAATGGTATGATACGATTTATACGGAGCGATATATGAGAACTAAAGCGGAAAACGAAGATGGTTATCACGATAATTCTCCGGTAAATTATGCTGATAAACTTCTTGGTAGTTATCTGCTGGTGCATGGTGGTTCTGATGACAACGTTCATTTTCAGCATAGTGCAGAGATGGCCAAGTCATTGATCAGTGCCAACAAACAATTTGATACCTACTACTATCCAAATAGAAATCATGGTATCTACGGTGATAATGCGCGGATACATCTTTATACGAAGATGACCAACTTCATCGAGCAAAATCTGGGACCTGGTGTAGTAACTAAGTCATCAAGACCTTAAATTATATACCGAACTGATCTAGGTGATAGGCAAAATGCTTGTAGTGCAATAATTCGAGCTCTTCGTAGTTTAATTCTCCCTGGATTTCATTGTAGCAGAGGAACTCCTTATTTGCTTCAAAGTGATTGTAAAAGCGTCCAACCCCTTCAGGATAGCTATCGATGGCTTCCTTCAATGAGGCATACTTTAGCTTTGGAAGATCTGCTGAAGTTTTGCCTGGTCTGTGTTCAAAGTTGGCTCCTTCCTGTATGAACCTTTTAAATTTTTGTTGACCGACTGATGGGGGATCTGAAGGTGTTCCATACCGCTTGGTACAGATCTTAGCCGTGAGGATCAGATGCTCCACCATATGCTGTGGAGTCATTATTCCAAATTTGGCAGGTGTGTCCTCCTTTAGTTTAGTAAGTCTTTTAGGAACCTCTTCGATCAGAAAGGTGCGATATTCCGGATTGGATGCCATCTTTCTGCGTTTTCTTTTCTTAAGGTATACGTTTTCAATCATGGTCTTGGTTTTTAGGTTTAAGTTTAAGCTTTCTTCTTATCATTTAACGCATAACGAGGGTCTTCTATATATGGCATGCGCTCCATTTGGGAAATTTCCATTGTCACATAATCAAATTCCTCTACGATCTTTCCTACCAGCTTATAGATGCCTTTTCCACGAAAAGGATACTTAGCTGCGACCGGAGGAAAGTGAACTGTGTCTATCCACCGGCCTTCCATGTCGAGGAATGTCCCAAAAAACATGCGTTTACCTTTGTTCGTACTTGTGCGCTTCACCGTTACCAAGTAGCCATAGATGGTCATGATCTTACCCAGACGCTCCTTCATATCACGAGCAAGATAATTAGTAGAAGGCGACGCCTTCAATAATATAAATGGGTCATATAATGGAAAACCAAGTAATTCGATCTGATCATAGGCATTTTCCAAATCGGTAATCGAGAAATCAGGAAGTTCAAAGTCCCTGGCTGTCATCTTGAACAACGACCGTTGATATTCTATTTTGGATTGATGGTTCGTCATATAGTAGGCCTTCCACAACAAGGTTCTTTTATCCTGTCCCGAAAACCAAAATGCATCTATCCGTATCAGAATATCCAGCTGCTCTATTCCGATCACTACCCTATCCATGAAGTCTTCAAAAGATTTGTATATCCCATGCTCTTCTCGTTCTTGTACGATTCGTAAGGCGACACGGGTCTCCAACCCTGAAAGATGCTGGAATCCCAGATAGATCTTCTTTCCTTCGATCACAGTTTCATAATGGCTGTGATTGACACATGGCGGATGAATGATGCCACCCTGTTGGCGAGCTTCGTGTACATATACCTCAGGACGGTAGAACCCTCCCCCGTTATTAAGCACAGCTACCATGTACTCCCGTGGATAGTACGTCTTCAGGTAAAGGCTTTGATAGCTTTCTACCGCATAAGATGCAGAGTGTCCTTTGGCAAAGGCGTACCCTGCAAAACTTTCTGTCTGTCGCCATATCTCCAGTGTCAATTCATCCTTGTATCCCTTGTCGCGACAGTTTTGAATAAATTTTTCTTTGACTTTTTGAAATTCTTCCCGTGATCTGTACTTACCACTCATACCCCGTCGTAAGACATCTGCTTCTCCCAGATCCAGCCCCGCAAAATAGTGCGCCACCTTGATGACATCTTCCTGATAGACCATCACGCCATAGGTCTCCGGCATGATATCCAACATGACGGGATGGGCTTCCTTACAACGATCAGGATTCTTATGTCTCAGGATATACTCCCGCATCATTCCACTCTGAGCAACTCCCGGACGTATGATTGAACTCGCAGCGACCAGACCAAGATAACTGTCCACTTCCAGCTTACTGAGTAGCATCCGCATCGCCGGTGATTCTACATAGAAGCACCCCATACACTGTGCTTTACGGACCACGGCGTTGATCTTTGAATCAACCAAAAATGGTTTGACGTTATGGATATCTACTTTGGGAGCATCCGGATAGTTTGCTCTTACTATAGCCAATGCATCTTTGATCTTTCCGAGACCACGTTGCCCCAGGATATCATATTTGAATAGTCCAACATCTTCAGCAATCACCATATCAAATTGTGTCGTTGGAAAACCCTTTGGAGGTAGTTCAGTCGCAGTGAAATAATGTATAGGCTTCTCCGAAATGATGATACCTGCAGAATGCACACTGAGATAGTTCGGCATCCCGTTCAGCCGGTTCGCATAGATCACGACCAGCTGGGATAGTTTGTCCAGTTTTTTAAATGTGAATTTGCCATCACTTAACTTGTCGATCTCGTGCTTGGGCAGGCCGAATACCTTGCCCAGTTCCCTCACTGCTGCGCTATGCTGGAAGGTATTATATGTGGCCAATAGTGCCACCTGATCATGTCCTCTGAATCGCTCAAAAATATATCGGGTAACGTCCTCTCTGTCCCTCCACGAAAAATCAATATCAAAGTCCGGTGGGCTCGTGCGATACAGATTCATAAACCGCTCAAAGTACAGATCCAGTTCAATAGGATCTACATCCGTGATTCCCAGTAAATAGGCTACAATACTATTGGCGCCGCTACCACGGCCGACATGGAAATAACCCTTGCTCTTTGCATAGCTAATGATATCCCAATTGATCAGAAAGAATGGGATAAACTCCATCTTGCGAATTAATTCCAATTCTTTTTTGAGCCGATCACAAATCTTCTTCGTGACCTTGTCATAGCGATAGGACAATCCCTTGTAGCAGAGATCACAGATGAGTTTGTAATCTTCTTCCGCAGATGCTCCATAGTAGAGCTTGTTCTGATGTTTACGGTCCTTTGAAAAATCAAAATATATACTACAGGTATCCAGAAGTGCTTCTGTATTCTCGATGATTCCGGGGTAGTCTTTATAATGGCTTCTCAACTGCGCTATACTATAGAAGATATTGGTTTCATTCGCTTGTGCTTCGGGAGGCAATTTGCTCAGAAGCATATTGTTGTCGATGGCCCTTAATAGTCTGTGAAGGTTGAAGTCTCGCTTATTCCGAAAGGTGAAGCTATTGAGAACGACCAGCTTCTCCTGATACTTATTGATCCTTGAAAACCGTAACTTAGGTAAATCCCGCACACCTATACCGATCCATTCGTTGTTCGCAAACGCGGTTTTATTATTTCTCAATACCTGTTCAAATGGATAGATAAACTGAACATCGGGCAACTCCGGTGCCTCCTCAGGCCATGGGTCCTCACAGTGTTTGTGATGCGACAAAAATCGATTGAGCTGAAGAAACCCTTCATTATTTTTGGCTATGCCTACATAGAGCTGTCTTGCGCCATCCCTGAAGTCTATCCCGATCAGTGGTTTGATATCGTATTTTGCCGCCAGCCGGATGAAGTTGAGACAAGCCGAAGTATTATTGACATCGGTGAGCACTACACGTCTTGCACCGGCTCGCTGTGCAATCTGCAGGAGCTGTACCTCCGATATGATACCATATCTCAGGCTGTAGCATGTATGGCAGTTGATGTACATGGTGTTGTTTCATCTTGCCTCCTTCGTATAATTGTAGTGGTGTTGCCTGATGGAAGATCAATCGAACAAATCCATCTGATCATTTCGTCTCTTTCGCGATGTGGTGGCGCCCATCCCCTGCAATTGAAGTTCCTGATAGAGAATGTATTCGTGTTCTTTGACCAATCTTTCCCCGATTGGTTTGAGTACTTCGGGGTCCTTGTTCCGTGGGGATTTGATATCCTTAGATATCGGGTAGGCATTGAAATCCGATGGATCGAATGGGTGTAGCATATCAGTAATATCACTCAATGGCAGATCATTACTCAGCCATCTTTTTTCATCCTCTTCACTCAATACTACAGGACTACGATGATGTCCTATTTTCTGTATCAGTCTATTTGGTGTGGTCGTGATGATCGCGAAGCTCTGTATCACTTCTCCTGTCTCCTTATTCGTCCACTCATCCCATATCCCGGCCATGGCAAAAGGACGTTTTTTGTCCTTTCGATAAATCAGGTATGGTTTGTTGAGTCTTTCCTCCTTGGGTCCCTCAACAAATCCATCTGCAAGGACAAGGCAACGTTGGGATCTGATCGCGTGCCGAAACATCGGTTTTTGTATGATGCCCTTCGCTCCACGATACTTTGGATCATTCTCCTTGTTGTGATCTCCCTCGCTGCGTGCATTGATGACATACATCTTTTTCTTTGCCCAGCGTGGTGTAAACCCAAAGTTGAATAGCTGCACTCGATCAGGATCCTTATTGGTGATTACAAGCCCATACTCACCGGGACAAAGATTTACAGTGGGTACGAATCGCTCGTGCACTTCGGAAATATCCACATGGAATTCCTTTTCGATAACTTTCAACTTAGTGACGACTACGTATCTACCACACATGATTGATAATATTTTACTTTATAATTAATGCCATGAGACCCGGGATATTAAGCTCCAGAAAGTTTTGTCTTATGCCTTGCCCCCTTTGTCCAATACACCTCTCCTTGATTCCTTATGCCTTTAGCCTCCCTCACGCATGTCGATGCGCCAATACAATTGGTGGTTCTCCATTGAATGGGTTCATCATACCTCCGATCGTCCTGGCACCCATTGTTGATGCTCTCAGCACACTTCGGCTTCCGTACTTATTCCGGATCACGTCCATAGCGCCATACAGATCAGCTGTCTGCTGACTATCTTCAAAAAGATTCATCTGATAGCTGCCCTCTACAAGCGCACTGAATCGTACACCGACCAATCTGATCAACATTCTGCGATTATACAAGTTATCAAACATCTCCATGACTTTGGGTATCAACACATGATCTATTGAAGTGTAGGGTATTTTCATCTGCTTACTATACGTGTTGAAATCGGAGTACCGGATCTTCACCGTAATACACGATGTCAGCTTATTACCATTTCTCAGTTGATACGCCAATTGCTCTGTCATCGCTTTGAGCACCGTCTTGAGTTTGTAGATATCGGTAGTGTCCTTCCCAAAAGTGCGTTCGTTGGATATTGACTTGCGTTCGTGATATTCGACAAGTTGGGTATTATCGATAGCATTCGCCTTTTTCCAAATCATTACCCCGTGTTTACCAAATACTGACTCCATCATATCCATCGGCATCTCCTGAACCTTACGTACCCGTTTGATACCCAAATTGCACAATGCCTGAAAAGTCTTGTTCCCTACCATTGGGATTTTTTTGATCGACAATGGTGCCAGGAATGACTTTTCATATCCATAATCGATCTTGATCTGATTATTCGGTTTTGCCTCTCCTGTGGCGACTTTGGCAACAGTCTTGTTAATCGACATACCAAAAGATATCGGTAGCCCGGTCTCTCTGATGATCGTCTGTCGTAGTTCCGTTGCAAATTTGTAGCAACCAAAAAATTTATCTAATCCCGTCAGATCCACATAAAATTCATCCACACTGGCCTTTTCTAATAATGGAACACGCTCCTTCAGTATCTCGGTGATCATCTTCGAATACTTCGTATAAGTACCGGCATTCCCCCGAATGACAATGGCTTCCGGACATAACTGTCTGGCCATCTTCATGGGCATACCCGAGTGTGCCCCAAAATATCGCGCTTCATAACTGGCTGTAGATACAACTCCCCTATCTCCGGTACCTCCTACCAGAATAGGCTTTCCCCTGAGCCGGCTATCCAATAAGCGCTCTACAGAAACAAAAAAAGTATCTAAATCAAGGTGTAATATCGATCTGTTCATTCCGCTCCTAAAATCTTATGAAGATTCTTTCTCCTTCGTCCTCTGCCAGATATATGTGGTGCCAATAGCCTTCGGCTATATGGCATCAAAACTATGGATTATTTCCAAATATTTTAACTTTGTAGTATGGACTTAGCTATAGAAGCCCAGAGATTCAAAGAGGTACGAGAGTCTCTTGAACTGACACAATCTGCATTTGCCAAAATACTCGGCATAGGCAATACTACCGCCGATATCGAACGTGGCCGGACCAAGCTACCCGGGCATGTGGTGATGAAGTTGATGCGCAATTATCATATCAACCCCCTCTGGCTTTTCGGTCAAAGTAAACTGAAAAAGATCAATGCCAGGGATATCAGCCCAAAAGTCATCAGCATAGATAATGTGGGACAAGAAAACATCCTGCTCGTCAATGAAAAGGCAGCAGCCGGGTATGCCGGCAATCTTGGCGATCCGGTGTACTACGAAAAATTGCCCTCTTTCACCTTCCCAACACCTGAATATCGCAATGCAACATTCAGAGGATTTCAAATAGAAGGAAATAGCATGACCCCCATTGCCAATCCGAATGACTGGATCATTGCCAAAGCACTTGAAAGCTTTGACGAGATCAAAAACGAAGGACTGTATATCATCGTCGAAAAAGATGGTATAAGATTTAAAAAAGTCTTGAAAAATGACAAGCTCCAAACACTGATTCTCATATCCACCAATCCTGATTATGATACTGACCAGGTTCAATACACTGATATACAAGAAATATGGGAATTCCATAGTAAGATCAGCAATAGCATTGCTTATCATCCCGACAGAACACATTTATCCGCGATCTATCATGAATTGACCAGTATAAAAGCAGCTCTTGTCAATAGTCACTAAAACAAAGAGTGAAAACACTAATAACGTGAACATTCAGACCCTCCTGATGCGTTAATTGAAATGTATGACCATTTTCAAATTTTTGTTGGCCCCTATATTATCCATTGTAACCATAACATTATGTTTGGCTGGTAGCCCCGGTGACAATGTCAAAATCACACAGAAAGAATTTGATGATAGAATCGAATTCTACGCGGTCAATCATAATCCCATTCCCGTATCCATCAGATTTAAATTTGTAATGCGCGGATTAAAAGAAGCACAAACAGAACGAGAATACCAGGTAATCCATCCCAATACTTCAGAAAAGGTGGTAGCCGTTCTTTCAAAGACAGGACAAGCCTGGACCTACAAATACAATATGCAAGTGTATCTGGGAGATTTCTACAGTGGTGGTCATAACCAGGATCATATCTATCAACTGCCATTCGAAAAAGGCCAATCCTTTCTCCTTTCACAGGGGTATGATGGATCATTTTCTCATCATAAAATCAATGCCATAGACTTTACTATGCCGGAAGGTACCACGATCAATGCCCTCCGGAATGGAATAGTGGCAGAGGTGATCGAACATAATGACCGTGGATGTGCAAGTCGTGAATGCCTGGACCTCGCAAATTCAATACTCATCTATCATGAAGATGGTTCATTTGCACGATATGCCCACCTTCAAAAAAATGGCGCGCTCATAGAAATCGGGGAAATAGTAAAAGCCGGACAGGCCATTGGATTGAGTGGGAATACTGGTTGGTCTTCTCAACCGCACTTGCATTTTGCAATTTTCGAGATCCGGGAAGGTAACCTCATGTATTCATTACCTACATTATTCCAAACCGAAACAGGTGTTACCTATCTGGAAGAAGGGAAATACTATAAGTGCCCTTAATAGGAATATAAGCAGTTATATCCAGGCATCCACTAATCCTCCAATCAAAGTAAAACAAACTAACCAATATGAAATATTGATCGCAATATATTTCCAATTGAACTGAGCAAACAAGCCTAAAACCAAAACAACCGGAAGGGCAAAACCAATTCCTAAAAACAGCCCGTGAAATGCGCCATGACCAAATGTATGATGACTATGTGTGGCTGGTCCTCCATTCTCTCCTGGATGCCAGTGAGCAATTTCAACGGTTACCTGAAGAAAAAATGCAAGAATGATGCATGAAACAAATGACAAACCATAAATCAGAATCATATTTCCTTTAGACAGATCTTCTTCGGTCTTGCCTATTGCCTGCATCCAGGTTATGCCAAAAACTTTGGGGTTATACCAAATGAATCCGACAACAAATGGAATAATTCCTCCAACTACAGCAGCCAGTGGCTTTATATGAGATAATACTTCTTCCATAGCTTATGACTTAATATTGATCTGAAGTGAATGGATTATCCTTCATAAAATATCCGATATATCGCGTCTGCCGCATCATCAGAAACCAACATGGAACCGTCAGAAACAAATTCCAGATCAACCGGTCTTCCCCAGACTTCCTGTGTATCATCATTTAACCAGCCGGTTGCAAATGGTTCGTATCCCGTTGAATTCCCATTTTCGTCTAGAGTCACCC
>JAHHJQ010000396.1 GCA_018680005.1 Bacteroidia bacterium
CCTCGGCATCTGATTTCCCCTTGGGGTCAAAGTCCGAGCCTCCTTTTCCTCCACCCATAGGGAGTCCGGTAAGGCTGTTTTTGAAGACTTGTTCAAATGCGAGAAACTTGAGAATACTCAAATTTACAGATGGGTGAAATCGCAGGCCTCCTTTATATGGCCCAATAGCAGAATTCATCTGTATTCTAAATCCACGATTGACCTGGATTTCTCCGGAATCATCTACCCAGGGTACTCGGAACATGATCACTCTTTCGGGTTCAACGACCCTGGTCATGATTCTTTGACCATCATACAAATTGTGCTCTAAAATAAATGGATAGACATTCTCGACGACTTCTCTTACGGCTTGTAGAAATTCTGGTTCATGCGCATTTCGTTTCTCAACGCGCGCCATGAATTCGTTAACGGCTTTATACATTATTTTGGTTAGGTTGGTAATTCGAACTCACGTAAGACATGATTGACGAGCTACTAGTTTCCCACCGAATAACTTCGACTCAGGTCCTACTCATTTAACGCTAAGATAAGTGCTCAGAATGATATGTTCGACAAAAAATACGTTTCTTTTTCATCAAGTATCTCCGTATCTTCAGACTCTGTACCAGGTCTCCTGCTTTCTCTGGATGGTGACCCACTTTCTTTTTGTGCCAACGGACATTTTTGTCATCATCTGCCGGAAAAATGCGACCCATTTTAACGTGCAGCGGTTTTGTTCACGAAACTAACCTAGACCATGTCCAACAATAATGTAACCCGTATTTTTTTGGTACTCGGAGCCGTATGGTTTATCGTGGGCTTTATTTTATATTCCAATTCAGGCCTTTGGTCTCTTGGGTTAATATTTCTAATCATTGGTCTGATTCGACATTACCAATCCGACCGTCAATCATAATGACATGGCGATGAAAAAGAAATGGGAAAAGTATCAGCGATACATTTATTTCGGAACCATAGTTATAGCACTCGGCATCTCATTCTCCACTACGCTGAAGGATAGTGTTGGTGCTCTGGGAACTGTATTTATTGCTATCGGAGGTTTATTATTTATTGCTGGCATGAATGAAAAACGCAAAAAAGATGAATTGGACAAAAAAGAATAATTATTTGAATTCAATACATTAATGAAAATATCGACTGAAATAAGGTTTATAAATTATTGAATAATATAAATTTCATCAAAATGATTAGTGCCCTCTTAACCGAATTAAAATTTGAGGCAGATAACACCAGAAAATTATTTGATGCCATTACAAATGATGTCCTTGAATATCAACCTAATGATTTTAACTGGACCATTGCCCAGCTGGCTTCACATATAGCCGAGCTCTATATCTGGTGGCCGATGACCCTGGAAAAAGATATCCTGGAAATTTCCGATTACAAATATGACAAGGGAGATATTTCGGATATTCAAAACATCAAAGAAAAACTGGAAGAAAACATTGCAAAAGCCATCGCTTCTCTTGAAAACTACCCGGAAGAAAAACTGAATGAACCTTGGGCCATGCACCAAAATGGCGTCGAAGTACTACCGCCTGCCCCTAGAACTCAAGTCATTCGATCCTGGCTATTCAATCACATGTATCACCACCGAGGTGAACTCGTAGCGCATCTGAGAGCAAATCGCAAACGCGTACCAGGCTTGTATGGTCCCACGTATGAAGACCAGATGGAGATGCAAAAGTAGTGACCATGCATCTGAAGGATATCTTTGGACGCTGATTTTGACCAGTCATTGGCGTCTCGGTCAAATGCATGCTTTCAACTAAAACTATCACAAAGCCATAGCTGCGATGAAACAATCCCATTCAGCAACTTCAGTTGCCTGGAATTAGGGAAGCTTGTAATGCACCGCATTGTGTCTTGGATTATGTATTGCACTCAAGCACTGATCTGATTTGAAGCTTGTTAGCCTTCTGGCAATCCAGTTAAATAAATTGATGCCCAATAAAAAAAGCCGATCAATATATAAACCTTATAATTCTGGGCAGGTTGTAATTCCGTGTAAGCGTCATCGATAGAGTCAGCGCTTAATATTTCGTGAATCTTATCATGACTTTGATCCTCAAAGTCATTCTACAAAAGAGAATTTCAATCGAACTGGACTAAATCCGGAATCATGAAAGTAGTTCCAATATTAATATCTTTTCTGCTCTATGGTTTTCAATTGACTGGGCAGTCAATTTCCGGGAATGTAGAGGACAACATGGGAGTAGCGCTAGTCGGTGTCAATATTGTCAATCTTTCATCCGGGCGTCATACATATACAGATGAAAATGGTTCATTCCAACTTGGCCTGACAAATCGTTTGGATACTATACAATTTTCATATCTGGGATACGAGACAATGGAAAAAAGAGTTGATGAAATGAGTGATCCTGTGGTCATTATCCTGAGCGAACAAATCATCAGTCTAAGCGAAATAGTTGTACTGCCGCGACTGGATGCAACAAACCTGATTGCGGACATCGACATACAGACCAATCCGGTGAATTCTTCACAGGAAGTCTTACAAAAAGTTCCAGGACTTTTCATCGGGCAACACGCAGGAGGTGGAAAGGCAGAACAAATCTTTTTACGCGGTTTTGATATCGATCATGGAACTGATATCAACATTACAGTTGATGGATTACCGGTGAACATGGTATCGCATGCTCATGGCCAGGGATATGCTGATCTGCATTTTCTCATACCTGAAACTATAGACCGTATTGATTTTGGAAAGGGACCTTACTATGCTGACCAGGGTAATTTTAACACAGCGGGTTATGTAAATTTCAAGACTAAGGATCGATTGGATCATAGTCTGTTGAAATTCGAATCCGGGTCCTTCAATACGCAAAGAATTTTGGGCTTATTGGATATAGTCAGTGGAGCCAATCAAAATGCCTACCTGGCTTCAGAATATACCATAAGTGACGGACCTTTCGAGAGCCCTCAGAATTTTGATAGATTTAATATTATCGGAAAATATCAGCGTGCATTGGGCAATGGACATCAGCTTGGCATTGCAGCTTCTTATTTTGCCAGCAAGTGGGATGCATCCGGTCAGATTCCTCAGCGGGCCGTGGATGACGGACTAATCACACGCTTTGGAGCCATTGACGATACGGAAGGTGGAGAGACCAGCAGAATGAATGTCCTGCTCACACACAAGAAAATCCTGGATCATCATTCCTTTGTGAAGAGCAGTACTTTCTATACCTATTACGACTTTGAGTTGTTTTCAAACTTTACATTTTTTCTAAGAGACCCGATAAATGGGGATCAGATCAAACAAAGAGAAAGTAGAAATATCCTGGGACTGGTCAGCGAATACAACCGAACGCTGGGACATAAAGATATAAGTGCCCTGTTGAAAATCGGCATAAGTCTGAGACATGATATCAGTGATAGCAATGAATTGGCATATACACTCAATCGAGTTCAGACATTGGAGCAAATACAATTTGGCAACATCCATGAAACCAATCTAGGCGTATATATCAATACCGCAGTAGACCTCGGGAAATGGACGGTGATTCCGGCAATAAGACTGGATTATTTCAACTTCCAATATGATGATCTGCTTACAACCGATGGTCCTTTATCAGAATCAAAACCCATACTCACTCCAAAGATCAGTGTCCTGTTCAATCAGACGCAGCAGTTACAATGGTATATCAAAACGGGAAAGGGTTTTCATTCCAATGATTCTCGGGTTGTAGTATCCCGTAAAGGCCAGGAAATTTTACCCGCTGCTTATGGCGCGGATGTGGGTTTCATATGGAAACCAATACCTAAGCTCATAATGCAATCTGCATATTGGTACCTATTTCTTGAACAGGAATTTGTGTATGTCGGGGATGAAGGCATTGTGGAACCAAGCGGCAAGACCACTAGACAAGGTTGGGATCTTAGTCTACGATATCAACCACTGGATTGGCTGTATACCAATTTTGATTTCAATTACACCTATGCCCGGTCCAATGAGGCGGAGGCTGGATTTAATTATATTCCGCTTGCTCCGGAATTAACATACACCGGAGGCTTGCAAGCCAACCACCCTTCAGGCTTTTATGGAGGGATAAATATGCGCCACCTCAAAGACAGACCCGCTAACGAGGACAACTCGATCGTTGCAGAAGGTTATACCATCGTGGATATAAATGCCGGTTACTCTTGGAGAAAATTTGATTTTAGCTTCCAGATTCAAAACCTGTTCGATGTTGCCTGGAATGAAACTCAATTTGCCACAGAATCCAGATTGCTTGACGAACCCCATTCTGTAGAGGAAATTCATTTCACTCCCGGTGCACCTTTTATGCTTAAAGGGATGATCAGCTATAAGTTCTGAGTAAAGGAATTGAAATTAACAAGATATCCATAACTTCCACTTTTCACATAACCCATATCTATGATCGCGCTCTATTCCAACTGGTGGATCCAGCAAGGCAAAGAGGAAACCGTATACCCGCTACTACGGGAGCTGGCAAATGCAGTTCTTGAAAATGAACCCGACACATTGATGTATACCGTGCACACGCCCAATTATGATTTTCCCACGGGCACCGATATTGTTTCTGAACCTATGCCACGGCCGGGTGCGATTACCTTTGTAGAAAACTATGCCGACTGGGAAGCTTTCGAGACTCATGTCAACGGACCAATATTTACTTCATTTCTGAAAAATAATGGGCATCTGTTTGTACAGGGAGAACCAAATCCCGATGGCAGTACAAAACCATTTATCCAGGTAGTATTTATGAATCGAATCACCGGATTTATCAGAGAGGATGATTACCTCCTGTCAAAAGGTTTTAGCACACCTGATTAAAAATCAGAATTATTAGATAATTCTTTATTTCCTTTGCGCCTTTTAGCAATGAATTGAATTAAATATGAGC